>CAZXHO010000045.1:0-10902 GCA_964640365.1 uncultured Sangeribacter sp.
AGGGATTGCAATATCATGTCCTGCGGCATGAATATAGCTGGGGCGGTTCCCCTTCTTTGTAGAGGCGGTAAGCGTAAACTGGCTCACGGCAAGCGCCTCACCTCCGGTGTCAATTAGCGAGAGATTCATTACTCCCTTTTCATCGGGAAAAATTCTCATGGCTGCTGTCTTAGCCACAAGCCATTCTACATCAGCAGGCGTATCCCCCTCCCTAACACCCACCAGAATCATCAATCCTTTGCCTATTCCACTGTGGCGTTGTCCCCCGATATCGACGGAAGCTCTACTCACTCTTTGAATCACTAATCTCATACCAGTCTTTTTTAAGTTCTTATCCCGGCATTTTTTCAATTAGAGATAAGAACGATTATTAACCGCGAAGATACGATAAATTTTTGAGAGTTCACTCGCTAAGATTTATGACTACATATCTTCTCATTATAGAATCCATATTTTTTGGATGTGTGGACATTTCATCTTCCCGCAAAATAATGTAACAATCGTAAGGCAGATCAACTACTGGGCAATATATTGTAAACTAATATTTTTACTTGACTTTTTTCTAAAGAATATTAATTCTTATGGTGGGGGTGAAGAAATGTGGAAATTTATATCTAACTTTGTGCCTGATTTTAAGACTCAGTCTTATAAAATTTGATAGTTCCCATTGCGGTTTTTAGGCAGGGATTTATGCAAGCTGATAAGTTCTACAATAACAAGATCATTAATGGCAAAAAAACTTAATAAAGGCACAGTATGTGTTCAGGGAGGTTGGAAACCCGGAAACGGTGAAGCGCGGGTGCTTCCCATATATCAAAGCACTACTTTCAAATATTCTACTTCCGAGCAGATGGCACGTCTGTTCGATCTTGAGGAGAGCGGTTATTTCTATACCCGTCTTGCCAATCCGACAAACGATGCCGTGGCTGCGAAAATAGCGGAATTGGAAGGGGGCGTGGCAGCAGTGCTAACCTCTTCCGGACAGGCTGCCAATTTTTATGCAGTCTTCAACCTCTGCGAAAGTGGTGACCATTTCGTATGCTCTTCGGCAATATATGGTGGCACGTTCAATCTTTTTGCCGTGACAATGAAGAAGATGGGTATAGACTGCACGTTTATAAGTCCCGATGCAACCGAAGAGGAGATAGCCGCCGCATTCCGTCCAAATACAAAACTTCTTTTTGGCGAGACTATTTCAAATCCCAGTAACGATATTCTTGATATAGAAAAGTTTGCACGTGTCGCTCATCAACATGGTGTGCCATTGATAGTAGACAATACTTTCCCTACTCCTGTAAACTGTCGTCCGTTTGAGTGGGGTGCGGACATAGTGACACATTCCACCACAAAATATATGGACGGCCACGCCACAAGTGTCGGAGGAGTTATTGTAGACAGTGGCAACTTCGATTGGGAGGCGCATGCCGAAAAATTCCCCGGACTCACTACTCCCGACGACTCCTACCACGGTCTCACCTATACAAAAGCCTTCGGCAAGGCAGCTTTTATTACTAAAGCCACCGCACAACTGATGCGCGATCTCGGTTCCATACCTTCCCCTCACAATTCTTTCCTTCTCAACATCGGACTCGAGACTCTTCACCTGCGAATGCCTCGTCATTGTGAAAATGCCTTGAAAGTAGCGGAGTGGCTTGAACAGCACCCCAAAGTGGGATGGGTGAACTATGCCGGGCTCAAAAGCAACAAATATTACGAGCTTGCCAAAAAACAGATGCCCACCGGCACATGCGGAGTCATCTCTTTCGGGCTCAAGGGCACACGCGAAGATGCCATAGATTTCATGGACAGGCTTAAGTTCATATCAATCGTTACACATGTGGCAGATGCACGGACTTGTGTTCTTCACCCTGCCAGCCACACCCATCGCCAGTTGACAGACGAACAGTTGCTCGAAGCAGGTGTAGCTCCCGATCTGGTGCGCCTGTCTGTAGGCATCGAAGATGTGGAAGACATCATAAACGATCTTGATCAGGCTCTAAAGGAGGCTTAATGAATTGGATAGAATCCATATTGTTTGACGAGACGCCCGTTCAGGCGGTCATCATAATAGCCGTCATAATAGCGGTTGGGCTCGGATTGGGCAAGATCAGGATAAAAGGAATATCCCTTGGGGTGACATGGGTGTTTTTTGCCGGTATTTTCGCCGGTCATGTAGGACTCTCTATAAACCACCAAATGCTATTGTTTGCCCAGAATTTCGGACTCGTGCTGTTTGTCTACGAACTGGGTCTACAGGTCGGTCCCGGCTTCTTCAGCTCGTTCAAAAAAGGGGGAGTGAAATATAATCTTCTCGGGCTGGGAGTTGTAGCAGTTGGAACAGTCATGGCGATAGGAATGAGCTATGGCCTGCGCCTACCGATGAGTGACATGGTGGGAGTGCTTTGCGGAGCGACCACCAATACTCCGGCACTCGCCGCTGCGCAACAGACATTGCAACAGATTGGGTTGCCGGTCAGTGCCACTGCTCTAAGCTGTGCCGTCACCTACCCTCTTGGTGTAGTGGGTGTTATCCTTGGTATGATTTTCCTTCGTAAAGTTGTTGCCCGTCCCTCTGATCTTGCTGTCCCGATACACGAAGATACCAACAAAACGCACATAGACGCTTTCCGAATTGTCAATCCGGCTCTTTTCAACAAGACTGTCAAGGAGGCGGCATCTTTGGTCGGGGTTAGATTTGTAATTTCGCGGTTATGGCGCGAAGGGAAGGTTACAATTCCTACTTCAGAGCTTGAGCTGCACGAAAACGACCGGGTGCTCGTAGCCACTACAGAGAAGGATGTCCCGGTAATAACGATGCTTTTTGGTGAACACGAGAATGAAGACTGGAATCGTGCCGGAATCGACTGGAATGCAATAGACAGCCAGCTTGAGTCGCGCATAATCACCGTGACGCGTCCCGAGATAAATGGAAAGAAGTTGGGCTCTCTGCGTCTTCGCAACAGCTATGGCATCAATATCAGCCGTGTCAGTAGAAGCGGTGTGCAGTTGCTTGCCAATCGGGGACTGGTGCTTCAGCTCGGAGACAGATTAACCATTGTAGGAGAAGCGAAATCGCTCGATAATGTTGCAAAAGTATTAGGCAATCAGTCAGCGACATTGAGCGATCCCAACATGGCAGTAATATTCATCGGGATTCTTGTGGGACTCCTCTTAGGCTCCATTCCGATTTTTATGCCCGGAATGAGTGCACCGGTAAAACTCGGGCTTGCCGGAGGTCCCATAGTGGCAGGTATAGTGATCGGCAGATATGGACCGGCGCTTCGAATGGTGACGTATACCACGCGTTCTGCCAACCTTATGCTGCGTGGAATTGGACTTTCGCTCTATCTTTCCTGTCTTGGACTCGAAGCCGGGGGAAGTTTCTTTGAAACACTGATGCAGGGAGACGGCTTGCTATGGGTGGGTCTTGGATTCCTGATTACCGTCATTCCGGTATTACTTATGGGCTACATATGCCTTCGGAGCAGCCATTTGGATTTTGGAAGCACATGTGGTGTGCTTTGCGGATCTATGGCAAATCCAATGGCACTTACATATGCCTCCGAGAACATCAAGGGAGACGATGCCGCAGTGGCCTACGCCACCGTCTACCCTATGGGGATGTTCGTTCGTGTAGTGATAGCTCAGGTAATTATTCTACTTGCCGCCTGACCTATTTGCGTTTAATGCCGGCATCTTTTAGGAATTGTGAGCGTGCTTCATCGTTCATTTTCTGATTTGCCGTCACCTCTTCCAGTCTGTTAAATTTCTCTCTAAAGGCATTGAGGATTTCCACCTCTTTTTCAGGGGCATATCCAAGTGCTTCATAGACTATGCTCATGGGTCCGAATTCTTCATTAACCTCAAGACCTGAGAAGAGTTCCTTAATGCCACCGAATGCCTCTGTGAAACGTTTCATATTTCCAATAGTGCCGTCGGCTATAGTAGAGTTTTCGGGGAACACGAATTCTACTGCATGAGCTACGGAAGGATCTGCAGCGGGCAGCGCCACAGTGACTGAGAGATCAGTTGGATCATACGTATATGTAGCTTCCTTGCCGTCTACAGTCACTTTAACCGGGCGTAGAGTTGCCAGTGTCTTGACCTCATGGTCGCGTGTAGCCGGCATTTCACGGTAGTTGCCCTTTCGCGGAGCGATCTCTACCTTGAGATTATTGCCGTTTACTGTAGATTTAACCTGTGTTGTGGCAAACTCCTCACCATAATTGTCATCGTCTCCGAAATCTTCGTAAACTGAAAATTCACCACCGTTTCCACCCGGATATACAGTAAGGGTATATGGTGCATTATTGGCTCTCAGGTTTGATACTTTGCCTGAATGGAAGGGGAGCACCGAACCTGCCTTGATATAAACCGGATATTCATCCATAGCGAATATTCTTTCATATACTTTTCCGCCCTGAAGCAAGGTTCCGGTTGCCTCTTCATACCATTCACCATCCGGCAACCATACCTGCACGGTAGAATATCCGTCTACAGCGGGTGAGGTGACCGGAGCCATCAGCATATTATCTCCAAACATATATTGTCTGTCATACTTGTAGGCATTCTCATCTGCCGGATAATCATAATACATTGGACGGCACAGTGAAACGCCCGAATCGTGTGCTACTCTTGCCATGGCATAGATATAAGGCGCGATCTTATATCTTCTCTGAATTGCATCGCGGATATATGACATTGTCTTACGGTCGAAATTCCACGGTTCTTTGTTGAGTTTTGCATTCTTGGTGGAATGGTTTCGCATCATAGGGCTATAGACGCCAAATTGGAAAGAGCGGGTGTAGAGCTCGGGATTTATGGCAGTATCTCCCGGAGCCATATAGAAACCTCCGAGGTCGTGGCACCAATAGCCATAGCCCACGTTGGCAGCCGTTGAGGTGAAGTAGGGCATATAGTCGAGGGTTTTCCATGTGGAATAGCTGTCGCCCGAGAAACCTATCTGATAGCGGTGGTTTCCGAGACCACCCCAGCGGTGGAATATAAGAGGACGCCCTTCGGACTTGCTCTTCATATTGTTGAAGAAAGTGTGGTTGAGCCACCAAGTGTTGCTGAGAGAATCCAATTTAGAATCATAGAGGTCTTGCTGCCAGTCGAGCCACCAGAAGCTTACACCCTCTTTGGTCATGGGGTCGAGAATATGATCGAAAACACTTGTCACGAAACGGCGGTCGGAAGACACCCAAGGGATATCCTTTCCTGTAGAGGGGTCAACACCGTTTTCGCTTGCTATTTCCGGATAAGAGGCTTCGAAGCGTTTTACACCTGAAGCAGGATGAAGGTTAAGGGTAATCTTCAGATTCTTGTCACGGAGATAGTTTATGAATTTTTCAGGCTCCGGGAAGAGGCGGCGGTTCCAAGTCCATCCGGTCCATCCACCATGCTCCTCGTCTGTATAGTGCCAATCCATATCTATCACCAACACTTCGAGAGGAATACCGTAGGCTTCGAAATTGTCTACTAATTTGCGGAGTTCATGCTCCGAGTATGCCCACCAGCGCGACCACCAATAGCCAAAGGCATAACGCGGAGGCATTGGAATTTTGCCGGAGAGGGTGGTAAAATCTTTCAATGCACCTTTATAATCATCGCCATAAGCAAGGAAATACCAGTCTTGCGCACCTTTTTTCGAAGAGCGTTTTTTCACCCAAGGAATCTGTGGGTCTTCATCGAGAAGATATCCTCGTGAGTCATCGATGAGGGTCCATCCGTCGCGGGCGAGCAAACCCGGCTCGAGTGTCTGTGGAGTAGATTCCCAAACTCCCTCGTCGTTCTTACGCAGACGGTCGGAACCATCCCATCTGTCAAGGGTTCTTGTCGTGCCCATCAGATTTGCTGTCTGAGCCTGTCCCGGAACCCAACTGAAAGGTTTTACACCCGGTGCCGAAGTTATCTTCAGGTTGTCGGCAGAGAAAGGTTTCTTTCCCTTTTTATATTCCACGGTCATTTTCGGCGTTGTGATAGTCACGTCCTTATCGGTTTCCGTCACTTTCGCGTCCGACGCAGGATACTCACGGTTGTATCTGATAAAACTACGGTCGTCGGTGAATTTCCCGTCAGGGGCATATTCCATCCTTATGAGACCGTCTGCCACTACTGTAAATCTTACATTCTTGTCCTTATATGCCACACCGTCTGTGGCAGCTGCAAAAACTGTAGCGGCACACGTGGCACACAGAAAACTGACTGTAATAAATAATTTCTTGAAATTCATATCTTGAAGTTTATTGTTAGGTTGCTGGATAATCACTCATGAAGGCATACGTGTGCCTCCTCACCCTTGTGAGAGCGGGGGAGTATAATGCCGGAAAATTCCGGTGATTGTGAACAAAGGAAATACAAAAGTGAGATTTATCATGATTTTATAACTAACGATTAAGGTTGAACGGATTGCCGTGTGAAGAAACGGCTTGAAACAGGTGCTACAGTCATAATGATGGCATGAAGCCGGCTGCCGATTCGCAAAAATAATAATTTTGCGCGTATAATCATTCATTCGGGAAGATTTTTTTATGGCAGATACAAATATGTCATGTTTTTTTGTATAAATTTGTGACAAAGTAGCCGGTGAATTGTTACCCTTATAAAACAGATATATCCTATGAAAAAAATCATCTTGGCGGCAGCCTCTTTAATGCTATCGTTTATTGTCTACGCCCAGCATGAGGGCTTCGGTCAGTCTCCTATAATGCCTGATTTTGCCGACCTCAATTATGCCGGCGATTCTATTGAGGCACATACCCTCGATGTCTTCATCCCTAACGACGGAAAAGACAAGCATAAACTGATAGTAATCATCTATGGCAGTGCATGGTATGGCAATAATCTTAAGAATCATGCCTACATGGCGATAGGGCGTCCGCTGCTGGATGCCGGATTCGCTGTGGCAAGCATCAACCACAGGTCGAGCGGTGATGCTAAGTATCCTGCCCAGATCAACGATGTAAAGGGGGCTTTGCGTTATTTGCGTGCCAATGCCGAGGAGCTTGGCATTGACACAACCTTCGTAGGTATTACAGGTTATTCTTCAGGCGGTCACCTTTCAGCTATGGCAGGAACAACAAACGGTATGAAGACACGCACTGTAGGAAATACGACCATAGATGTGGAGGGCAACGTAGGGGGTAACCTCGAACACAGCAGTAATGTGGATGCCGTGGTTGATTGGTTTGGCCCGGTAGACATGGCGAGAATGGAAAACTGCTCTACGGTTAAGGACGCTTCATCGCCTGAGGCTGCTCTGATAGGTGGAGCACCGGCAGACAACCCGGATTTGATTGCCCTTATAAGCCCGATAACTTATATTTCAGACACCACTGCGCCGATGCTTGTGATTCATGGCACGACAGATACTGTAGTGCCTTTCTGCCAGAGTGAATTCTTCTCACAGGCACTTGAAAAAGCAGGAAAACTGGAAAAATTGATTCCTGTGGAAAATGGACAGCACGGTCCAATCACTTTCAATCCTGACACCTTTAAGGAAATGGTAGACTTCTTCGTAGCGAAGGCTAATCCCTGAAGTCTGACTTTTATAAATTAAAGAACCACCCGTCTCAGGAGATGCTTAATGCATGCTGTGACGGGTGGTTCTTAATTTAATGTTAAATTCAGGTAATATTACTTATTAACCAATACCAAATACTGACCCGGAGTAAGTGTCGCCGGGATAGCTGCTTCTTCACCGGTGAAGAAGTTTATCATGCCTTCAGTTGCCGGAGCATTCCCTTGGAAATTAATTTCATTGTCAGCGTTTCCGAGGTTAGCGAGAACTACCACCTTCGATCCGTCTTTTTCGCGTGAGAAAGCTATCACATCGGGACTTCCGGCAGCATAGCTCACCAGTTCGCCGCCCTCAAGACCTGCGGCAAGAGCTTCCTGAGTATGTTTAAGACGGTTAAGGTTCTGATAGAATGTGAAATATTCGTTTCTGGGTTCCCACTGTGGAGCCTGGTCTTTTTCAAAGAATTCAAAGGCACGGTTCATGCCTGTTTCCTGACCTGTGTACATCATCGGCATGCCGGGGAGAGTGTATGAAAGAACTGCGAATGCACCTGTAAGATTGCCGAGGCGTTCAAATTCAGTACCTTCCCAAGAGTTGAGGTCATGGTTGGTGACCATATTCATAAGATAAGTATCTTTAGGATATTCTTCCGACTGGTTCTGTACCATAGTCACTATGTCAACGGCATGTTTTTCGGGGAACTCCCTTACCTTGCCGTCCGAGCCCTTGAAAGTATATTGTCCTGAAGTGGCAGCAATTTCGCTGAAGAGGTCTTTCATAGGCCAGTTATAACCCATATCGAATCCGTTTTTCTGAAGCTCAGGCTTGCTTGCTTCGGCGAGCATGAAGAGGTCTTCCTTAGCATTCTGCAATTGCGGACGGGCCTCATCCCAGAAGTCGGTCGGCACCTCTCCGGCAACATCGCAACGGAATCCGTCGACGCCAACTTCAGTAAGCCAGAATTTCATTGCATCTATCATACCCTTGCGCATTTCAGGGTTAGAATAATCGAACACGTATACGTCTGTCCAGTCGTAGACACCTTTCATATTTCCAAGCGAATCCTTTTCATACCAGTCAGGATGTTCCGTTACCCATTTGTTGTCGCGTCCGGAATGATTGGGAACCCAGTCGAGGATCACCTTCATACCTTGGTCGTGAGCCTGTTTCACTACATCCTTAAATTCCTCGATTGTGCCGAATTCGGGGTTGAAATCGGTATAATCGGCTACGGCATAATAGCTTCCGAGTGTGCCCTTACGGTCTTTTTGACTGATGGGGTGAATAGGCATGAACCAGAGAATGTCTACGCCGAGATCCTTAAGGCGTGGAAGCTCTTTGGCGAAGTCAGATGCTTTTCCTGATTCTGTAAACTGACGTAGATTAACTTCATAGATCACCGCATTGCGGCTCCATTCAGGATGGTTGACTGTGGTAAATGTAGAATCCCGTTCATCTTTTTCAGATTTTGCAGCGTTTCCTTTACCGCCACATGCTGAGAAAATAAGCGCACCGATCATGCCGAGCGCAGAAAAAATCTTTTTCATATGATGTAAGAATTTATAGAAATGACTGTAAAGCCGTGATTTGGCAAAATTAAATAAAAATCATCAACCCTTAAAAATTTTATGGGAAGATTTTTTGGAAATATGAATTATAAAATCTAATTTTGTATCGTAATAATATCAAAATAATATCATATTATGGAAGCGGATAAAAATAGAGAATTCCCATATGAAGGTAAAATCTTCAACGGATTCGGTATGTTGGCATTTGTTTTGCTTGTCATACCTATTATAGTTGTGACATTATTTATTGTTTTGCCCGATTATTTGATGTGGATAGCCGGAATTGTCGCCGGCATATCATTTATTGCTGTGGCAATCCTGTCGTGTGGATTTTTCGTTTTGCAGCCCAATCAGGCACGTGTGATGATTTTCTTCGGAAAGTACCGCGGCACTTATCAGAACACCGGCTATTTCTGGGTTAATCCATTTATGACAAAGAAAAAAGTATCTTTGCGTATCCGCAATATGGACATTGCTCCAATCAAGGTAAATGATAAAGTAGGAAATCCGGTGATGATCGGAATGGTGTTGGTTTGGAAAGTACGTGATACTTACCGTGCGGTCTTTGATATAGATGCCGGAGATGTTCAGGGACTTGTCACTACAGGCGATGCCAAATCGGTACAACAGGCAACCGGTGATGCC
Source organism: uncultured Sangeribacter sp. (assembly GCA_964640365.1). Classification (GTDB taxonomy): domain Bacteria; phylum Bacteroidota; class Bacteroidia; order Bacteroidales; family Muribaculaceae; genus Lepagella. The sequence goes on from CAZXHO010000045.1 coordinate 9,736, forward strand.
GTTGCAAAAGCCCTAAATGCATTTGTGGGTATACAGAGCGACGCTGCCCTGCGCGAGGTGACCGGAAGATATGCTTATGATGAAGAAGAGGGTAAGACCGGTGAGATCACACTGCGCAGCGACAGTCACGAGGTCAACGAACAACTTGAGGTGAAACTCAACGAACGGCTTGCCATGGCAGGTATAGAAGTCGTGGAGGCGCGTTTGAACTATCTGGCATATGCACCCGAAATCGCAGCAGTGATGTTGCGCCGTCAGCAGGCCTCGGCTATTATATCAGCACGTGAGAAAATTGTTGAAGGTGCTGTTTCCATGGTTAAGATGGCACTTGACCAGCTTAAGGAAGAGCAGGTTGTGGAACTTGATGAAGAACGCAAGGCAACAATGGTGAGCAATCTTCTTGTGGTGTTGTGTGGCGACGAGCCGGCACAACCGGTGCTCAACACAGGCACTTTGTATCAGTAAGTTTTCTGCAGATGGCAAAGCAACAGAGCAAAGGATTTCTGCTGCGCCTTGACCCTGACACTATGGAGCTTGTAGAGAAATGGGCTGCACAGGAGTTCAGATCGGTCAACGGACAGATACAATGGATTATAGCCGAGTCATTACGTCGTCACGGACGACTCGGAGAAAAAGGAGAAAAAAGATAAGAAAGAACCCCGGGAAGTGAAATTATCCCGGGGTTCTTGCATCATCTGGATTTCCTTCGCATATGGTCGCCTTATACGGGGAATTTGTTTATTGCATCGATAAATGCTTCTGCCGAAGCACCGATAATGTCGGTGTTGGCTGAGAAGCCATAATAGTGCTGTCCGTCATATTCAACGGTCATATGCACCTTGCCGATGTCGTTGCTGCCCTTGCTGATGGCTTGGATAAGGAATTCCTTAACAAGCATCTGACGGCGGATGATTACCTTAATTGCATTGATTGCCGCATCTACAGGGCCGTTACCCGAGGCGCACGCTTCGAAATGCTCTCCCGCAATGATAAGACCCACTGAAGCAACCGAACGGATTCCGACACCTGAAGAGACCTGAAGATAGTCGAGACGGATGCGGTGGTGGTCGCGGTGTGCACCCGCAAGCATAAGAACGTCGTCGTCAGTGATCTCTTTCTTTCTGTCTGCAAGCTTGAGGAATGATTCATACGCCTTGTCAAGAGCCT
>CAZXHO010000045.1:10912-11268 GCA_964640365.1 uncultured Sangeribacter sp.
ATCAGACTTGACACAAGACGGCTTATACCGGTGATTTTAGTGGCATTTATATTTGTGTCGATATCGAGTTCTTTGTGAGAACGCAACGTCATGACCACCTCTTCGAGAGAAGTGTTGCCGGCACGTTCGCCGATACCGTTAATTGTAACTTCTGCCTGTCTTGCGCCGCCAAGCACGCCACTGATGGTGTTTGCAGTTGCCATGCCAAGGTCGTTATGGCAATGAGTTGCTATGGTCACATTATGGATGCCGTCGACATGCTCCATGAGATAACGGATTTTCTTCTCAAATTCCCAAGGGAGACAGTAACCGGTTGTGTCGGGAATGTTAATGACAGTGGCTCCGGCATTCACTAC
>CAZXHO010000046.1:0-11173 GCA_964640365.1 uncultured Sangeribacter sp.
AATATAAATAATTGTTAAGTACGTGCAACAAAAAAGCCTTTCCCGCAAACGGGGGGAAAGGCTCTGTGTATATCCCTTAAATTTAAGCGCAGACCGATTTTCCCACCGCCGGATGTCGTAGAATAATGGAAATAAGTCGTATGATAATGAAACCTGTCATTGTAATCGGTTGCGGCTTTTGATGGTGCAAAGTTATAGTGTTTGGCTCAGAATTGCAAAAAAAATCTCAAAAAAGATAATAAAAAATAGGCACCGATGGTCGATGCCTATTTTTCAAAAGTGTTACAATTAGATTATTTACGGGGTTTAATGTCAAGTTTTACGGGCTTGATCATGTTCTCGGGAGCAAGAATTGTGTCAAGTTCCTCTTTGGTGAGAATACCGTTTTCAAGCACGAGATCGTAAACGCTCTTACCTGTTTCGAGAGCCTCTTTAGCAATCTTGGTAGAATTCTTGTAACCGATAATAGGGTTGAGGGCAGTCACAACGCCAATGCTCTGGTGAACTTCCTCAAGACAACGCTCGGCATTAGCAGTGATGCCATCGATACAGCGTGTGCGGAGAGTGTCGAAACCATTGATCATAAGGTCAACAGATTCAAAGTCACACTGAGCCATAACTGGTTCCATAGCGTTGAGCTCCATCTGTGCAGCCTCACCGGCCATAGTTACACAGAGTTCATTACCCATTACTTTGTAGCAGATCTGGTTCATAACCTCCGGGATAACGGGATTAACCTTTCCGGGCATGATAGATGATCCGGGCTGCATGGCAGGAAGGTTGAATTCTCCAAGACCACATCTTGGACCGCTGGCGAGAAGACGGAGGTCATTACAGATTTTGTTCATCTTAACAGCAACGCGCTTCATTGCAGATGCGTAACCTACGAGGCAAGATGTATCTGAAGTAGCACCTACGAGGTTTTCTGCAAGCTTGATATCCCAACCGGTAATATCGCGGAGAGCCTGAACGCATTTTTCTGCATATCCGGGCTCAGCACAAATTCCTGTACCGATAGCTGTAGCACCCATATTAACTGTGAGGAAATCCTCGGCAGCTGCGTTAAGATGCTTCACTTCATCTTTGAGAATAGCAGCAAAACCGCTGAAGGTCTGGCCCAGAGTCATAGGAACAGCGTCTTCGAGCTGAGTACGACCCATTTTGAGGATAGATGCGAATTCTTCGCCTTTACGCTCCAATGATTTGATGAGCTCCTCAAAATGTTTCATGTATCGGAGATGTGAGAAATACATGCCGATGTGAATAGCCGTCGGATAAGCATCATTTGTAGACTGAGCGCAGTTAACATGGTCGTTAGGAGAGCAGTATTGATATTCTCCGCGTTTGTGGCCCATGATTTCAAGGGCACGGTTAGCTATCACCTCATTAGCATTCATATTGGTGGTGGTTCCGGCGCCTCCCTGAATCATATCAACAGGGAATTGATCGTGATGCTTGCCGTCGAGCATCTCCTGACAAGCCTGTTCAATTGCATCTGCCTGTTCCTTAGTCAGGAGACCGAGCTCATAATTGGCTCTGGCAGCAGCCATTTTAGTGATTGCCAAACCCTTGATGAACAGGGAATATTCGTTAAGATGGAATTTGCTGATTTCGAAATTTTCAATACCACGAAGTGTCTGAACACCATAGAGAGCAATTTCCGGTACTTCGCGAGATCCGATAAGGTCAGATTCGATACGGAAACCTTCTTTAAGATTCTGAGTCATGTTAGTGTATTTTTATGGTAAGATAGATAAATGTTATTTAAGGTAGTGTATCCTATTAAAGTGAATCTTTGATGAGGATATGTTAAAAGATTAACGTTGGGAAAAAAGGAAATATTACAGAAAATCTAAATAATTATTTTGGCAAAAATCTTTTCGAATAAGCTCTGAGAGGTAATTTGAAGTCATTTTTCTATCATTTGTCAAGTGTTTTATGCTTTGTGGCACTGATAGATGCTAAATTTCGTTGATTGTAGACAAGATGTTTTTGAAAATATTTTTAGAGAAGATTGTTTTTTTCAACATTTCTCCGACAAAAAATGTTTTAAGATAAGTTAACCTTATTTAAGAAGCCGAATATTCGGCTTCCGCCACCGATTCCACTTAAGATTATGATTCTGCAACTTTTGATAGTTCTTGCTGCCATTATCGTCGGCGCCCGGCTTGGAGGCATCGGTCTCGGAGTGATGGGAGGTGCGGGTATGGCTGCTCTCGTATTTATTTTCGGACTTGAACCTACCTCTCCTCCTATTGATGTAATGCTTATGATAGCTGCGGTGATTTCCGCGGCCGGAGCCATGCAGGCAGCCGGAGGACTTGACTATCTTGTCGGTTTAGCTGAGAAACTCTTGCGAAAACATCCTTCTCATGTCACTATAGTAAGTCCGTTGGTCACTTATCTGTTTACTTTTGTTGCCGGAACCGGTCATGTTGCCTATTCCGTGCTCCCGGTCATTGCCGAGGTGGCAAGAGAAACAAAGATTAGGCCTGAACGCCCTCTCGGCATCGCTGTAATTGCTTCGCAGCAAGCCATAACCGCGAGTCCTATCTCCGCAGCAACCGTAGCATTGCTGGGATTACTCACGGGAGCCGGCATCACTCTTTTTGATATATTGAAAATTACAATTCCCGCAACCTTGGTGGGAATATTGGTTGGCGCACTGCTGTCTCAAAAGGTAGGAAAGGAGCTTATGGATGATCCTGAATATCAACGTAGGGTGAAAGAGGGGCTTGTGGAAGAAAATTCACAGTCTTATAATAAAGTTAAGAATATTGCCAAGGCACGCCTTTCTGTTATCTTGTTTCTTGTGGCAACGGTGTTGATTGTCCTGTTCGGGTCAATTCCGGCTCTGCGTCCCGTTTTCAACGGAGTGCCGATGGATATGCCGGCTTTAATTGAAATTCTCATGCTTACTGTCTGCGGCATAATTTTGATAGTGACCAAAACCAATGGAATTGCGCCTACACAGGGAAGTGTTTTTATAGCCGGAATGCAGGCTGTCATTGCCATTTTCGGTATCGCTTGGATGGGAGATACCTTCATAAACGGTAATCTTGCTGAGATCACGGGCCCAATTGATGGGATTGTAAAGAATATGCCGTGGTTATTTGCCGTTGCACTTTTCGTTATGTCGATTCTGTTATACAGTCAGGCAGCAACGGTAAGAGCAATAATGCCTCTTGGCATAGCTTTAGGACTTAACCCCATGTTGTTGATTGCACTTTTTCCTGCAGTCAACGGTTATTTCTTCATACCCAATTATCCGACGATAGTCGCTGCAATTAATTTCGACCGCACAGGTACGACTCATATTGGTAAGTGGGTGTTAAATCATTCTTTTATGATGCCCGGAATGGTAGCTACGATTGTGGCTATCGTAGTCGGTTTATTACTCATACAACTTTATTAAACCTTCCTCAATATAAGATAATTAAAAGATTATCAGCATACCTGAACAGTGCCGAATAGAAATAAAGATTCGGCACTGTTTTGTATACCTATGTAAATATCCTTTTAATTAAGAAAGGACTGAAATCTTGTTAGGCTCTGTTTCGATTATTCTTATTCGAGTTGCCATTCGAATATGCCCGAAGAGTTGTCATCAGGTAATTCTACTTCAAGTTTAATAGACTTGGTTTTTATCGGTTGGAAGTTTACTGTATTGGGCAGTCCCTTCAGGGTTGTATAATTGTCGGGAGCGATCACAGGCTGCCATGACCCTGCTGTGTCCAAATAATACAATTTCCAAGATTTTGGCACACGGCAACCACCCCAAGGTCCGTCATCAAACCAGTAGACCGTAGAACTTTGAATGGTCTCTTCCCCGGGCAGCTCGTATGCCACCCATTCTGTGGTTCCTTTTTTGGGCCACCAATGTGTATATGGCACAGTTCGGTCATTTTCATCCTTTGGAACAAGCCGATCGTTTAGAGAAGCAAGTGAGCCCATTTTTTCTGAAGATGTTATCTTACTTTTAGATGCCAATTTCGGTGGCAACACCGGTCGAGAAGCGCTAAGTTCCTGCGGAAGCCACACTGCCATATTACCACTGCCGCGATGACACCATGCGTAATAAGGAATCAGATTAAGCCTTACATCTGTTGCCACGAGACGTCCGTTATCGTCATAGCTCAACACCTGACCGTCTGTTGAGAGTTCGACGATACCTTCAAGTAGTTCAGGTTTCTCAGTGATAGAAAACTCCGGTTTCTGATTGAGAAATATGCTCAATACATCGAAATCATTGTCACACCATTCTGCGCAATATACAATGGGTCCTCTTTCAACGGCAATTTTACCTTTGTCGGCATCCACGAGTTGATGAGCTCTAACGGTTCTCGGCTCCATATCGAAATGTATTTCCACCTTATCACCCTTTTTCCAATTGCGGTCTAAAGAATAATAACCGTCAGGAGTCAGAGTGCCATCGGCAGGAGTTCCATTCACCATTACGGTGTAGCCGGGACGTTTGCCATCTGTATATTTATAAAGATTGCTTGGGACAGGTTTATTCTTCACCCATCCCGGGATTCTTATTTTCAGGTCAAATTTGCCGGCTTTATTTTTATCTATTTCCAATGTTATGTCACCATTCCAAGGATAATTGGTTTGCTGACTGATCTCCACATCCTTCCCGTTAACTTTCAGATTACCGGTGTTGCTCATGAACAGGTTGACGTAAACATCATTATCCTTTACTGCATACACATATCCGGGGAGGGAAGGTATGAATCTTGCAATGTTCGACGGACAGCAGGCACATCCAAACCAAGGCTGACGCTGGTGCTGTCCCATAGATTCAAGAGGATTGGGATAGAAGAAGCTCCCCCCGTCGAGCGCCACGCCTGATATCAGCCCGTTATAGAGAGTACGTTCCAAAACATCGTAATATTTTGAATCACCGTGCAGCAGGAAAAGGCGGTGGTTGACATAAACATTGCCAATGGCAGCACAGGTTTCGCAATAAGCCGACATATTCGGGAGTTCATAGTTTGCTCCGAAAGCTTCTCCATTATTAGTAGCACCGATTCCTCCCGTGATGTAATATTTTTTTCCTACTATATTGTCCCAGATATGGTTAATGGCATTAATATATGCAGAATCTCCGGTCAATGGAGGCACATCAGCCATTCCTGCATACATATAGGCTGCACGAACTGCATGACCCACTGCTTCATCCTGTTCAATCACCGGTTTGTGTGCCTGACTGTATTCATCTGTGCGTGAAGTATAACCTCGTTTGTCGAGGAAATATTTAGCTTGATCAAGATACTTCTTATCTCCCGTAACAAGATAAAGTTTGGCAAGAGCCATCTCGGCAATCTGATGCCCCGGCACACGTGAAACCTGACCTTCGCCGTCGCCGATTTCGCGGCAGATACAATCGGCATATTTTATTGCGATATCAAGAAAATTACGTTTTCCTGTAGCCTGATAATGAGCAATGGCTCCTTCCACCATATGTCCGAGATTATAGAACTCGTGACTAAGATCTTCCACAGACTCCCAACGTTTTGAACCTGCCCATTCGTGAGGATGTTTCGGATTCATTGTTCGGGCTGTGTAAAGATAGCCGTCGGGTTCCTGAGCAGCTGCCACAATTACAAGAACACTGTCGATATAATTTTCAAGCCGCTTGTCAGGATATGTCTGCAGAAGGTAGCTTGCTCCTTCAATGGTTTTATAGACATCCGTATCATCAAAAGAATAACCCCCGACATGGATAGTATCGTTTGGATGGGCCGCCTTCACGAAATTTTCATAACGTCCTGTTTCTTCGCATTTGCTGAAGGCGAGAGGAATCGTGACCTCTCTACTTGCTTTAAGGCGTTGTCCCCAGAAATTATCAGTTACTTTTACCGAAGTGAATGGAACGGGATCGATGGGATAGCCATGATTAGAGTTCTTAATCTGTGACTTCCCGAAGGCCGGTAAAGCCATACATACAAGCAGGGCGGCTGAGGTCAAATGTTTCATAATGTGGTCAGTGTTTTATTATTAGGAAAGTTTGAAAGCTGAATGTGATGCGGCTCCTTGCCGCATCACATTCATATAACTTGCAAATAACTATTCAATTATTTGTGGTGATCAGGGAAGCGGCTCGATACGAACGGCAAAACCTCCACCGGGAGCCATGTGAATTAGCTTCTTAGTGTTGGAATTTACGTTAAAATTCTCAATCACATAGTCCTGAGCCTGTTTCTGAGCATTCACCCCATCTTTAAGCAAAGTAACTTTGTAATCTTTTGCAGATGGAAGGAATGAGAAATCAAGTTCATAGTCGCGCGGATTCCAATCTGTCTGCCCTGCTGCGAACCATCCGTCATTATTTTGCCTTAGTGTTACGATATATTCTCCCATTTTCCCTCCGATAATTTCAGTGCTGTCGAATACAGTGGGAATGGCAGTAATGAAGTCGGTACATTCTTGGTTATCAAGATAATTGGAAGGAGAATCCGCCAACATCGAAAATGGTGAATCCTGAACAATATAATTTGCAATCTGGTGAGCGCGTGTACCTTGGCTTACAGGATTTGAGTAGACTGCTTTCCAATCTTTTTTAGTGGCATTACGCATTGCTCCCGGAGTGAAATCAACCGGTCCACACATCATGCGTATGTAAGGGAAAGTAACGTCATACTTGGGCATATCGACAGAAGGATCACTCCATTTCATCTCCTCCATGCCAAATACACTTTCAAAATTGACAATGTTGGGATATGTGCGGTTGAGGCCTGTAGGTTTGTAAAATCCGTGGAGGTCAAGCATGAGGTTATGTTTTGCTGCTGCATCTGCGATACGATAAGTCATTTCAACGCCTGTCTGGTCATCTCGGTCAAGGAAGTCTACCTTTAGGCCTTTTATTCCCATGTCGCTATATTTCTTACAAGCTTCTTCAAGCTGATCGTCGAGAACGTTAAACACGGTCCATAGCCATAGTCCTACGCCTTTGCTATTGGCATATTCCACAAGCATAGGGAGATCTATTTCCGGAATGGTTGTAAGCATATCACCGCTTTGTGGCACATACCAGCCTTCATCAAGAACCACATATTCTATTCCGTTATCTGCTGCGAAATCAATGAAATATTTATAAGTGTCATTATTGATGCCTGCCTTAAAGGGCACACCGCGAAGACCCCAGTCGTTCCACCATTCCCAAGCTGCCATACCGGGTTTGATCCAAGAAGTGTCTTCAACTCTTGAGGGAGATGCAAGTGCATAAACAAGATTATTAACCGGCATTTGAGTATCATCGGTTGTTATTGCAAGGATTCTCCAAGGAAAATTACGTTTTCCTTCTGTTTTGGCAATAAAATTCTCGCGTCCGGTCACATACTCCTGACGGCGTCTTGGATAGTAATCGGTTGAAGAAGGATATTTCGCAAACACTCCTTTGAGTGTATTGGATATTGAATCGGCAGAGACAAACATTCCGGGATAGGCCTCAAGGTCAGATTCCATGATTGTCATTTTGAGCCCGTTGCCATAATCAAGGGTGACGGGAAGGAATGCAAGGAATGAAGACGCTTCGGAAACCGGAGTCACTGTATAAAAATTCTGGAAAGCCATAGCCTCCGGAACTTTTTTATTGGTGGAGTGAGGAAGATATACAGTTGGATCGCCGGCAATATTATATTCTGCGGTTTCATCGTTGATTATGTTTCCGCTCTTGCCGTCTGTAGCGAATCTGTAAGCCACACCATCGTCAAATACTCTAAACACAACAGAATTTCCATTGTCAAGTTTAAGAGTGAGTTCATTACTTGTGGTAGAGAAATGAGGATTACGATAAAATGGAGCATTGACCTCTTCAGTGATATTCTTTTTAAGAGAAGAAGACTTGATTTTATGGCTCTTTTTAGCTCCTTCAAACTCCATACCGATAGGTGAGGGCTTGAGCAGTTGTTTACCATCTGCACTAATAGAGAATAGCAGATTGCCGTCCGTTCCGTCTTCCAAAGTAAGAATAATATTACCGGAGGGAGAAGAGACGGTTGTGTTTTTCGCATCCGCAACATTTGTTAGAGTTGCAGACAACAGGAATAATCCCATTGATAAAAAAGATATAGACTTCATGATGTCGGCGCCTTTGGCGCAGTTTGGTGTTAGTGATTATTTTAATAAGATGTTGTGATAAATCTTATTTTATCATGCAAAGATAACTGAAAGAATTGATGTTTTATTAAAAAAGTGTGTAAACGAGGTGTGAAAAAGTTTAAAAGGAATAATTTTTAATATAAATGGATAATTTTCGGGCGTTTTTGGACCAATTTGGTATAAGACCTATTAAAAGGAATATTAATTTTGCGATATAATTTAAATGACTTACATAACCATGAAACTAAAATTTCTGACGCTACTTCTTCCCGGATGTGCATTAATGTCGGGACTATACAGCTGCACAAGGGCAGAAGCGTATGAACATCCCGACGCTCCCGTAAAAGAGGTGCCTTTTACGCAAGTGCATATTGACGATAATTTCTGGGCACCACGCATTGAAACTAATAGAAAAGTGTCTATTCCGTCTGCATTCAATGAATGTGAGAAAAACGGCAGGTTCGACAACTTTGCCATTGCGGGAGGATTAATGAAAGGAGAGCACCGGGGAGATTTTTCTTTCGACGATACAGACCCATATAAAATTATTGAAGGAGCCTCATATTCCCTCGCAGTGGAATATGATGAGAAACTTGATAATTATCTCGATAGCGTAATCAATATAATTGCGGCTGCACAGGAGCCCGATGGCTATCTAACTACTTGTGTAACCAACAAATGCGATCGTCTTTCGGGATGGTGGGGCACACACAAATGGGAGAAAATCAACAGTCATGAGCTTTATAATTCGGGCCATCTTTATGAAGCGGCTGTTGCCCACTATCTTGCAACGGGTAAGCGTACTCTACTGGATGTGGCTATAAAGAATGCTGATCTTGTCTGCAAAACTTTCGGGTATGGAGAAGGTCAGATCACATATCCTTCGGGTCATCCTATAATCGAGATGGCGCTTGCCAAGTTATATAAGGTGACAGGAGACAAGAAATACCTCGATCAGGCAAAATATTTTGTTGAAGAGACAGGAAGGCTTACCAATGGTAGACGTCCGAGTCCATATTCCCAAGACCATATGCCTATTCTGGACCAGGAAGAGATTGTAGGACATGCAGTCAGGGCAGGATATTTGTTCTCAGGTGTTGCCGATGTCGCTGCGCTAACCAATGACAGTTCCTACTTCAATGCCATCACTCGCATCTGGGACAATATGGCATCAAAGAAACTCTATATCACGGGAGGTATCGGTAGCCGTGCCCAAGGTGAGGGCTTTGGTCCCAATTATGAGCTAAACAATCACACAGCCTACTGCGAGACTTGTGCAGCCATAGCCAACGTATATTGGAACTACCGCATGTTCCTCGCTACAGGGGATGCAAAATATGCCGATGTCTACGAACGTGCCCTCTATAATGGCGTACCCTCAGGTGTCTCACTGTCCGGAGACAGATTCTTCTATGACAATCCTCTGGAAAGCATGGGAGAGCATGAGCGTCAGGCTTGGTTCGGTTGTGCATGTTGTCCCGGCAATGTGACCCGCTTTATGGCAAGCATACCACAATACATGTATGCTACTCAAGGTGATGACGTGCTTGTGAACCTGTACATTCAGTCTTCAGCTGATATTAATACAGAGAACAACAAAGTTAAACTGCGCCAGACTACTGAATTCCCATGGCAAGGTAAGGTTGCGATTGACGTAAATCCCGAGAAAGAGGGTGAATTTGCTTTGCGATTGCGAATTCCGGGATGGGCTCAGGATGCACCCGTTCCAACCGACCTTTATTCTTATGTTGAGAAACCTTCATCCAATTATGAAGTTAGGGTGAATGGTGAAAAGGTTACAGCCATGACAGGAGACGGTTATGCCACTGTGAAACGTAATTGGAAGGCCGGAGATAAGGTTGAACTTTCGCTTCCGATGGATATAAAGCGTGTTAAAGCAAACGAGAACGTAGAAGACGATAGGGGTAAGCTTGCAATTCAGCGCGGTCCCATCATGTATTGTTTTGAGGGTCAGGATCAGCCGGATAGCCTGATATTCGATAAGTTCATTCCAACCGACGTGAGGTTTACCGAGAGTTTCGAACCTCAATTACTAAGCGGCGTTATGACTCTTAAAGTCACCGGTAAAAAGCTTCTGAAAGATAATGCACTCGAAGATATAAGCCTCACCGCTATTCCATATTGCACATGGAATAACCGTGGAGCAGATCAGATGGCAGTTTGGATGCCTTGCCAGTCAACTACAGCTGTAGTGACTCCGGAACCAACCATAGCAAGCAAGGCTCAGATGTATAGTGAGCCTACAGAGCTTACATCTGATGTACCTGCTGCCACTTCCAATCTTAACTGGAGCTGGGGTTACAACGATCAATGGGAGCCTAAGTCAAGCGCCGATACCTCCAAGCCTTACCATTATTGGTGGTTGCGCAAGGGAACTACAGAAAATGTATGCTACCGTTTCACTGAGCCGACTGAAGTTAGCTCAGTAGATCTTTACTGGCTGGCTTTCGAACATTATGACGGTGATTATGAAACTCCGGAAAGTTGGCAATTATTCTACCGTACCGCTGACAACCGCTGGGCTCCGGTAAAAACTAAAGATGAATATGGCATTGAGAAAGACAAATACAATCATGTCTCTTTCGAGCCTGTGACAACCACCGATCTGAAAGTATCTGCAAAACTGCGTGAAGGCAAAAGCGGAGGCGTTATCGAGTGGAAAGTAAATTGAAACTGATCATATGTAAATAAAAAATATGTCTTATTGAACTGCACCCAAAAGTTAGACACAAAGCTTTTAGAGTGCAGTTCGTCAGTTCCGGCACATCATCTTCTTGGTATAAAAGTTGAATTTAGAAGAACAAAAAAATCTTGCGAATTTACTCGCAAGATTTTTTATATTAGATTTTATTGCAAAAGACTTATTTCTTATGAGCAACGGCAGCCTCTTCAACAGGAAGGGTATGTAGATAATTCTCGATATAGGCGTTGAAGCCTGCCACATCCTCTTCCGTTGGAGAGATACTGAGCCCGGTATTACCTCCGAATACCTCCATTTCAAGATAATCTGCGAGATTACGGTCATTCTTTTGATTTACAAGATAAC
>CAZXHO010000047.1:0-11101 GCA_964640365.1 uncultured Sangeribacter sp.
AATTCAGATTTTGAAACATCTTCTCCATTAATAGTCATGATAATATGCTCTTTAGCAGTCAACGACAACGTAAAGACCAAAATACCTAATCCCATTAGAAAAATATGTCTCATCTAAACTGACGTTTGGTGGTTCAACTCCTTAAGTTAACGGATTATATGAGATAAAATTATAATGTTTAAGGTAAGTGTTACACGTCAGTTTCCCATTTCGGAGAGGAATTTAACTCTAACGAGTCTTATCTCTTCTTCCGTAAACTCGTCTCCTAATTCTTGGATAGCCGCTTCAAGATCATCCTCTTGACTTTCTTTGAAGAAATCTATAATATCAAGCTCATGATCTTCGTCCATAATTTCATTCAGGAAATAGTCGATATTTATCTTTGTTCCCGCCTCGACAATAGCCTCAAGTTCATCGATAAGTTCTCCAAATTCGAGGCCCTTGCTTTCAGCAAGCTCTTCAAGGTCTATCTTACGGTCGATGCTATGGATAATAGAGATTTTAAGCTTACTTTTATTGGCAACCGAACGGACACGGATATCTTCCGGTCTTTCAATCTCATTTTCATCAACATGAAGCTTAATTAGCTTGATGAATTCTTCGCCGTATCTTTTAGCTTTACCGGCTCCGACTCCGGCTATATTAGCAAGTTCATCAAGCGTGATGGGATAAGTTGTTGCCATAGCTTCAAGAGACGGTTCCTGAAAAATTACGTATGGAGGAAGATTAAGTTTTTTTGCCATCTTCTTTCGCAGATCTTTCAGCATAGAATAAAGTACCGGATCGGTCACACAAGCTGCTCCACCCTTAATTTGTGGCTCAGTTTCTATATCAGAAAAATCATTATCCTCGACTATTTTGAACGAAACCGGCTTCTTAAGGAATTTTTTACCTTTGGCTGTCACTTTCAGAATATCAAGATTATCTATATCTTTCTCGAGATATCCGGCAATAGCTCCCTGACGGATGACAGTCGCCAACAATTTTTCATCCGTATTGGGTAGACAACCGAATTCTTCAATCTGATCATGCTTATAAGATTTCACCTCATCCGTTGGGCGACCGGTCATTACATTGATGACATAATCTGTATTAAATTTCTCTTTCAGAGCAATCACCGTCTCAATGACGGCACAAAGTTCTTCTTTAGCTTCCACTTGTGTTTTAGGATTTAAACAATTATCACAATTGCAGCAGTTGTCTGCTTCATATTGTTCACCAAAATAATGTAATAATATCTTTCGACGGCACACTGACGACTCTGCATAACTGGCGGTCTCCGCAAGAAGGTGACGTCCTATCTCCTGCTCGGATGCCGTTTTGCTTTGCATCAGTTTGTCGAGTTTCTGTAAGTCTTTATTTGTATAGAATGTCAGACACACTCCTTCTCCACCGTCACGTCCGGCTCGCCCGGTTTCCTGATAATACCCCTCAAGACTTTTAGGGATATCGTAATGAATAACAAATCTGACATCCGGTTTATCAATTCCCATGCCGAAGGCTATGGTAGCCACTATCACATCTACTTTTTCATGTAGAAATGCATCCTGATTTTCAGAACGGGTCACACAGTCCATTCCAGCATGATAAGGCAATACAGGTATATCGTTTAGCCTTAATGTTTCTGCAAGCTCTTCTACTTTTTTTCTACTAAGGCAATAAATAATTCCTGATTTACCCGCATTACTCTTAATAAAACGAATTATATCGCGATCAACATTTTTCGTTTTAGAACGCACTTCGTAGTAAAGATTCTCTCTGTTAAAACTTGATTTGAAAACCTTCGCATCAAGCATACCGAGATTTTTCTGGATATCGTATTGCACTTTCGGGGTAGCAGTGGCAGTTAATGCAATGAGTGGATGCTGACCTATTTCATTGATTATAGAACGGATTCTCCTGTATTCAGGCCGGAAATCGTGCCCCCATTCTGAAATACAATGAGCCTCGTCTACGGCATAAAAAGAAATCTTTATTGATCGCATGAATGCCATATTCTCCTCCTTGGTAAAAGACTCTGGAGCTACATATAACAACTTGGTACGGCCTGAAAGAACATCATTTTTTACCTTGTCGATCATTGCCTTATTAAGAGAAGAATTCAGGAAATGAGCTATTCCGTCGTCTTCTCCGTAATTTCGCATTGCATCCACCTGATTTTTCATTAATGCTATCAGAGGAGATATAACGATGGCAGTGCCCTCACTCATGAGAGCGGGTAGCTGGTAGCACAGGGATTTCCCGCCTCCGGTGGGCATAAGCACAAACACATCATCTCCATCCAAAAGACTACTGATGATCTGTTCCTGGTTCCCTTTAAAACAATCGAAGCCAAAATTATATTTTAGTGCTTCTTTTATTGCCTTGATATCTGCCATGGTTTTTGAGGTTCGAAGAGTTTCTTAATATACAAAGTTAAAAATTATTCCTGAAATTCCCAATTTCCGTAATAAAAAAAAGAATTCCATATATTATTCCGGAAAATAGATACAAAAAAAGATATGGAACTTTTCCATATCTTTCTTTTGTATATTATTTTTATGCTCCGACTCAATAAAAATCATCTTTCTGAAGGTCGTAAGCTAATTGACAATACTTTATTTCTCTTCTATTTTTGTTTTTTCAAAATGCGCTTTCTCAAGCTTTTCCTGCACGTAGGAAGCATCTACCGTAAAGGTTTTTACCGGCGCTGAAGGCACTTCAAACATAGCATCAACCATAATGGTTTCCACTATCGAACGAAGTCCGCGGGCTCCAAGTTTATATTCTATTGCCTTATCTACAATCAGATCGAGAGCATCGTCAGTAAAATCAAGTTCTACCCCATCAAGAAGGAATAGTTTTTTATATTGACGCACAATTGCATTCTTGGGTTCCGTAAGAATGCGTCTCAAAGCCTCTCTGTCAAGTGGATCAAGACTTGTGAGCACCGGAAGACGACCTATAATTTCCGGGATCAGACCGAAAGATTTGAGATCCTGAGGCATAACATAACGCATTAGATTCTCACGTTGCTTTTTTCTATTTGCCTCATCGTGTCCGTAGCCCACTACATGTGTGTTGAGACGAGAAGCAATTTTTCTTTCGATTCCATCAAATGCACCGCCACAGATAAACAATATGTTTTTAGTGTCAACTGCAATCATTTTCTGTTCCGGATGCTTCCTTCCTCCATTTGGAGGAACAAGAACTGTGGAACCTTCAAGAAGTTTCAAAAGACCTTGTTGAACGCCTTCGCCACTCACGTCTCGTGTAATGGAGGGATTATCGCTCTTTCTTGCAATTTTGTCGATTTCATCTATAAATACCACTCCCTTTTCTGCTCGCTCTACATCATAATCACATGCCTGCAGCAATCTGGTAAGTAAGGATTCTATGTCTTCACCAACATAACCTGCCTCAGTAAGTACTGTGGCATCCACAATAGCGAAAGGTACATCAAGCAACCGGGCTATAGTTTTTGCCAGCAAAGTTTTGCCTGTTCCGGTTGGGCCGACAAGAATGATGTTCGATTTCTCTATGTCAACATCATCTTCACCTTGGGTCTGGGTGATCCTTTTATAATGATTATAAACGGCTACGGATAGATATTTTTTAGCTTCGTCCTGCCCTATTATATACTGGTCGAGAAATTCTTTTATCTCTTTGGGTTTAGGTACCGAATCCTGAGCTTCTTCCTTCAGTTTTGCATTCTTCAGAGATGCCTTTTTCTTTAACTGAGAATCGCGTGCCTCATCAATAAACCGGATGCAGTCCGTACATAGATTAAGTCCGTCGAGCACATTGACAACAGGATTTTTACTGTTGTCGTGCGTACCGCACATGGAACATATCAAGCCCTTATTTACATTTGCCATTTTGCATCAAACACTTTAGAATTAATATAAGATTGCTTACAAGTAACCCGGCGGGAAAAACTTTACCATTCTAATTATGCCGATTACTCAGTTTATCAATGGATTGAAACATAAATAAGTCGGGAAGCAACGAATTACTCCCCGACATTAGGTTTAATCCATTATTTATCCTCTTTTTTGGGATTTACCAACACCTTGTCAATCATGCCATATTCTTTGGCTTCTTTAGCGATCATCCAGTAATCGCGGTCGGAATCCGCCTCAACCTTCTCAAATGGTTGTCCGGAATGATCAGAGATGATTCTATAGAGTTCTTCCTTAAGTTTAAGGATTTCACGTGCGGTGATTTCTATATCGGAAGCCTGTCCCTGAATTCCACCCATGGGTTGATGAATCATAACTCTTGAATGAGGCAAAGCAAAACGTTTACCGTGTTGGCCGGCAACCAAAAGTACTGCTGCCATAGAAGCAGCCATACCGGTACAGATTGTAGAAACATCACTTGAAATATACTGCATCGTATCATATATACCAAGACCGGCATATACTGATCCGCCGGGGGAGTTGATATAAATAGAAATATCTTTTTCGGGATCGATTGAATCAAGATATAATAACTGTGCCTGTATGATATTGGCAGATGTGTCACTTACCTGAGTTCCGAGGAAGATGATACGATCCATCATGAGACGTGAGAAAACATCCATCTGGGTGACGTTAAGCTGACGCTCTTCAAGAATATAAGGATTCATATAATCGGCACTTGGAGTAGTGATCATAGCACCTTGTTTGTCAATATGACGCGTATAGCTGTCAAGAGTGTTGGAATTGATGCCAAGATGATTGACAGCAAAATTTCTAAAATCTTTATGCATAATCATTTTATTTTTCAATTTTCTATCAGACCATAACACCCGTAGCATATTAAAACAAACCTGTCTACGGCTTCATGGCATGGATAGCGACATGTATTTAAAAAAAGTACTATCAAATATCATGCCAAAAAACAGAAACCCGGCACACGAGCCCTTTTAGCTCCTGAGCCGGATTGTGATTCTTCATTTATTCAAGGTTTCAAGCCTCGGCAGGAACAAAGAGTTTCTGAAATTCCTCAACTGTAACTTCCTTAGGATCGAGAGTAACGTTTTCTTTGATTGCATCAAAAACCTTACGGTTGAGAGCATTCTGAGACAACATATCTCTATTTTTCTGATCCTTAATTACATCCTGAGCATATTTGTCAACAAGCTGTTCGGAAAGAGCATTAGGACCATACTGCATTAACTGACGGGCTACTACGCCACGTGCTTCGTTGAGAATATCATTTTCATCAACCTTTACATCGAATGAGGATGCAATGCTGTCGCGAACGAGATCCCATTCAAGCTGGCTACGCATGTTATTGAACTCTTGATCAACGTTTTCTTTTGTAATACCCTCTCCCTGACGGATAAGGAAATCCTTAAGAACCTCAACAGGAAGCTCAAGCTCACCAACTTTATTGGAAACTACATCCTTGGCATCAATTGTAAATCTATAGCTTGAATCGTTTGCAAGGTTCAGAGCCAATAGCTCCTTAATAGCTGTGCGCAATTCCTCTTCATTGTGTGCCTTATCTTTACCAACTGCGTTATCAAAGAATTCCTGATCAAGTTCAGCAGGTTTAAGAACAATTATTTCCTTAATGTCAAAACGGAAATCACCTTTATGATCCTCCACCTCATTGCGGTCGATGTTGAGCATAGATGACATTTCTATAGGATTGGCATCACATGTAGCTGCAGGATTGAACACTACGCTGTCGCCCGGATGCTTAGCTTCAAAAAGCTTCTTCTGATCCTCGCTTTTGAAATGTTCAGGAGCGATAATGCCGTTTTCTACTACAATACCTCCTTCTTTTACTGAACCATCCGGATTCAACTCAGTGATTGTGCCTTTGATAACAGCATTGGGTTCAGTTTCTTCACCGGGAACCTGTCTTCCGAAACGCTGACGGAGTCCGTTAACCTGCTCATCGATCATATCATCGCTTACAATAATATTGTAATAAGGAACATGTAATTCCTTATTTACAGGATTATTGATCTCCGGAGCAAGTCCGACTTTGAATTTGAATGTAAAATCAGCATTCTCAAGCTTAAATTCATTGTCGCTTACCGGAACGGGCTGCCCGAGAACCTGAAGTTTATTTTCTTTTATATAATTGAATACTGTATCAGCAACTTCTTTGTTTACGACATCATATTTAACTGCAGACCCATATTTCTTAGCTATCAGACCGGCAGGAACATGTCCGGGACGGAAACCCGGTTCTGCATGATTCTTTCCAATCTCTTTAAGCTGCTTTTTTACTTTGTCAGCATAATCTTTCTCTTCGAGTGTGACAGTTATTTCACCGTTCACATTGTCAAGCTTTTCGAAATTTACGTTCATCTTGAAACTTTATCTTGTGTTATTTAATTATTGCATTTACTATGCCGGATGATGCAAAATTGCACAATCTGGCAAATCCGAGTGCAAAGGTATTAAAATTTATCCGCCTCAGCAAATTTACTGAAAAAAACTGATAAAAATCATTTTTTAGCTTTCACATCAATAATAATAACACTTGCAAAGGTGCTTTGTTACCGTCCATGGAGACTAATTTAACAGTTATTGTATGTATCCTACATAAAAGGATAGTGGATTAAGGTAAATTATACTTTTCATAAGGTGCCGGTCCAATAAAATTGCTGCCGGAACGAATTACATTCCGGCAGCTGAAATTAAGAGATAAAATTATTATCTGGAATTGTCTGATTAACGATAGAAAGTAGAAAAAACCTTTACAATAGAAGCGTGGTCTTCAACTCCTGCAGTTTCTCTTGCTGAATGCATAGCCCAAATAGCTGCTCCCATATCCACTCCCTTGAGATCAAGTTGAACGGTAAGCTTATTTCCTAAGGTAGATCCACCTTCAACGTCTCCGTGATTTACAAACATCTGGCATGGAACCCCGGCTTTCTTGCAAAGATTTTTGAATACAGCCGAACCCTGAGCATCTGTCATATATTTGCAGTTCGCATTAATTTTGATTACCGGACCTCCTCCGATTACAGGATGGTTGGTAGGATCATATTTTTCATTGTAGTTGGGATGCCATGCATGTGCATCATCAGCTGAAATCATAAATGATTTAGCAACTGTGCGGAAGAAACCTTCGCGTGTTCCACCAAGGGAAGCGCATATTCTTTCCATAAGGTCGCGGGCAAGAGGTGCCATAGCGCCTTGTTTAGTGCCTGAACCGGTCTCTTCATTGTCAAAAATGGCAAGAAGTCGAGTGTCTTCACAGGGTTCGTCAGCTGTTGCAAGCAATGCTTCAAGTCCGGCGAAAGCCATTGAAAGGTCATCAATTCTGGCTGACTGGAAATATTCATTATTGGCACCACATACCCCTGCCGGTTCAAAAGGATATAGGTTTATTTCATATTCAATAATATCCTCAGGTTGAATTCCTAAATGAGCTGCGACTATCATTTTAAGGAAACCTCCATGCTTCTTTGCCTCCGCTATATCCTCGTTTGAATAATATCCGAGTACAGGTTTCATATCTTTTTGCACGGACAGTGGATTGCCATTGTTCACACCTCTATTAAAGTGAATTGCCAAATGAGGGATTGTGGCAACTGCTTTCTTAAGATCAAAAATAATAGTTTTTGGATTGAGCACATCTCCTCCGTCAACCATTACTCTTCCTGACATAGACAGCGGACGATCGAACCAAGTATACAGAATGCCACCTCCGTATTTTTCTACATTTAAGCTCACTACTCCCCCATCGCTATATATTTCAGCATTAGGCTTAATTTTGAAACAAGGGCTATCCGAGTGAGCGGAAATAATTCTGAATCCATGTTCATCAGGATTGCCCGTTCCCGCTATGAACGGAAAGATGGCACTGTCATTTTTCACAAGATAGTGACGTGAACCCGGTTCTATTTTCCATGCATCCTCCTGTTGAAGCTCGGTGAAACCGGCAGCTTCAAGCTCCTTTTTAATGGTTTCAACAGCGAGGAAATTACAAGTGGCATTGTCAAGCCACCCAAGAAGTTTGTTGATCATGATAATTGATTTATTGATTAGTCAGTTCATTTCAAAAATTCTGCATTTCATCAAAAAACATTACAGAGGATTTCACTCAAATGCAGAATTGTATTTTATGTGGTTTATAGCTCTTAATACATTACAAAGAGTCTGACTCCAATAGGATTCAAAATCATCTTTACATTGCATATAGGCTTCAGTCATTTTTTCTCCATCTGTATCCTGCACGATAGAGATAAAATTGAATAATGGTTGGAAGATATCTGCCAACGATTCGGCAATCGATGCGGCAATGGGTGTGTCACTATATTTCATATCTTCCTCGAAGGTTTCCAAGAAAACATCGTCCGGTCCGAATATCCTCTCGATATTTCTTCTGATACTTTCATAATAATCTTCGTCTACGTAAGAATTGAAATAATCAAATTCTTCGAGGGCCACCATCTGAGAAGAGAGATCCGAGAATTCCAAATAAATGCGTGGTAGAAGGTTTAACATCCTGTTTATAAATTCATTCTTCTCCATTTCTCTGGCTTGCTCACATGTGGCACAATAATTTGCTGCCAGAGACACAATGTCCAAAAGCCTGGTGTTTATATCAGTTCCTTCCATAAAATTTGCATTAAGATTTATATAGTTCATTCATTTTAATATATTCCGCCACTCCACATGGAACGAAATAATTTATATTCTTTCCTTCAGCAATCCAATGTCTTATAAAGGTTGAAGAGACAAGAGCTATTGGTGCATCATGCAATACGGTTATGTTCTCAGGTAAATCTTCCGGCATTTCGAATCCGGGTCGCGGATAAACTATCATTCCGAATTCAGATATAATTTTTTCCGGATCCCTCCATTGATCCATAGAATACCAGTTATCGCTCCCGATAATGAGTACAAAATCATGTTCCGGGAATTGCTTTTTCAGACTGCACAGAGTAAAATAAGTGAAAGACGGCAATGGAAGTTGCATCTCGAAGTCGGAAACCTTAACACCATTACAGTTGGCGGCAACGATTTCCGCCATTTCAATTCTCTGTTTATCATCTGCAGGATGGCTGCCGAGTTTCAGTGGATTCAGACGGCTGACCATTAGCCAAACCTCATCCACTCCACCACATTGGGCAGCGTAATTTGCCACCATAGAGTGTCCTGTGTGGATAGGATCAAAACTGCCACTGTAAACTCCTATTCTCATATTTACTTTTATTTCAAGGCAAATTGTTTTATTTTGCGAGTCACCTCCTCTACGGCTTTAATTAGAGAGTCGTTTACTACCACTGTATCGAACAACTTTGAGAAACTCATCTCATATTCAGCTTTGGAAAGACGTTTTTGAATGGTTTCAGCGGAATCGGTACCTCTGGAATGCAACCGTTTTGAAAGTGTTTTCAAATCCGGAGGCATAATAAATATAGCAAGAGCCTCACTTCCGAATCTCTTTTTAATATTCAAAGCTCCTTTCACATCAACATCCATTATAAGATGCGAACCGGATTCCGTAACCCTTTTTACTTCGCTTTCAAGAGTACCGTAACGAGTCCCGGCATATACCTCTTCCCATTCTACGAATTCACCGGCATCAATCTTTTTCTGGAAATCTTCTTCTGAAAGGAAAAAATAATCTTTTCCGTTTTTCTCCTCTCCTCGCGGCTTACGGCTTGTGGCAGAGATGGAGAATCCCAGCGAAAGACTATCATCTTTCATCAATTCCGATATTATGGTAGATTTACCCGTACCCGAAGGGGCCGACAGAATTATTATTTTGCCTTTCATAATACGTTGAGCACTTGTTCTTTTATCTGTTCAAGCTCATCTTTCATCTTGACTACGATTTTCTGCATTTCTGCATGGTTTGCTTTAGAACCGAGCGTATTGATCTCCCTTCCCATCTCCTGTGAGATAAAGCCAAGTTTTTTGCCCTGTCCCTCAGCCGGAATTTCATCGGGAGCCCCAAGAGTCTCCATAAAATAATTCAAATGGGCTGAAAGTCTGACTTTCTCTTCAGTAACATCCAGCTTTTCTATATAGTAGATCAATTCTTGTTCCAGCCTACCTTTGTCATATTCTATAGATTCAAGACGAGTCAACTGATCCTCAAGACGTTCTCTAATCTTTGGAACGCGTTCATGCTCATAAGGGGCAATTTCTTCAAGAAGCTGACGAATTCTCTCTATTTTACCAATAAAAAAATCATATAGCTTCTTTCCCTCTTTTCTTCTGAAATCAACTAAAGAATCAATCGCTTCCATACAAGCTGCGTAGAAAGCTTCTGATTCCTCGGGAGCTATTGTCACGGTTTCTGTTTTCATGGTGTCAGGCATACGTAAAAGAAGCTGATACCAATCGTTTGGCGCATCGAGTCCCAGCCTAAGCCCCATTTCTTCAAATTGGGCCTTATAAGCACTTATAAGTTCGAGGTTTAGGGTTGTATTGGGTTCTGATACTAAATTCTCAACCGATGCAGAAAGTTCAACTTTTCCACGTTCAAGACGTTCAGCAATCGGATTACGCATAGTTACCTCCATTTCGCGGAAACATGGTGGCACTCTTAGAGAAAGATCAAGTTGCTTACTGTTGAGCGATTTGATCTCTACTTTAATCCTTTTAGTGGGTGTCTGAGCCCCTCCACGCCCGAAACCCGTCATCGATGAAATCATAGAAAATTAAATTTATTTCACAAAATTAATCAATTTTACAATATGTTCATCTTCGAGCGTAGATAAAACTTTATAAAACTGTAAACCTACTTCTAATATTTTTATATAATAATTCATTTTGTAGCAGTCATTCATTGGAAATAGAAAATTCATTATGAAAAGGTGATAGTACTATTAGAATTAATTTCAAATAGTAAATCTGTAATGCAAATATCAAAAATGCAAATTAATAATTAAAATTAATTACATTTTAAACTCAAATATTTTTTATATGTCGGCATTTTTCATTAGTTTTGCGTTTATATAAAAGATAAGTGTTGTCTTACTAAAAATTGAATTAAAGTTTGAGATTTTAATTTTATAGACAACAATTTTTTAGAAAGAAAAACTAATAACCCGATAATATAGCACACAAATGAACAACGAAGAATTATTGAAGACGGTAAAAGAGAAAGCCGAGAAATGGCTTGGTCCCCAGTATGATGAGGAAACACGTGCAGC
>CAZXHO010000048.1:0-11076 GCA_964640365.1 uncultured Sangeribacter sp.
AGCATTAAATTCTAATACCATGAATAAAACACAGTGCAAATACAATAATCGTACAGATATAACGGAGCAATTATATAGATATTGTATTTGATTTGAGAGGGGAAATGGAATAAAAAATGGTGATTTTGGACTGTTTTATCATGTAAAATTGTCGTTGATAAACCAAAATCTGTTTTTTATCGTTATATATATGTTGTATAACATAATTATAAGGCATAATTTTAAATAATAATATTCAAATCCTGTAATTGGACAATATGAATTTCTGTTTCGCAGGATATACTCCCACAAACCGTGTTCCTGTTGAAATATTTATTATTAATCCCTATAAACATGTAGATTATGAAACAATTAGTTATTAAAGTTGTGAAATGGTATTTTGTTGAAACTTCTAAAATTTATGCCCAATAAAATACCGGTTTATTAAATGTGAATTATTAAAATGTGAGTTATTAATCTTTAAATTATAATGAGAAAACGGCAACACCCATCGGGTATTGCCGTTTTTGTCTTATTATTAGCTTTTCCCAAATCACTGATGAGCTGGGCGCAATAGGTCGTTAACAGTCTTTACTGGATTGAATGTGCTTACCGGTACTTCTACCAAAACAGTATTCCAGTCGCTCATAGCGCCGTTCCAAAGACCGGGAAGTTCAAGTGCTTTTATTTCAACGCCCTCACGACTCTTAATGGAAATGAAGCCGGTAGCTTTATCAACAAATTCGGGGAGATTGAATTTATTTCCTTTCCAGTCTTTAGTTGAAACTACGAGATCCACCGGATTGAAGTGTGTAGATTCTTTTAGCATCTTCATGGCTTCTTTATTTTTGGGATCGATTTGAGTAGATTCAAGTATCTGAGGACTGACTGTTCCGTCAGGATTGTAGGCAAGGAATGGTCCGCCGCCGGGTTCTCCTTCGTTTTTAACCATGCCACACACGCGTAATGGACGGTTGAGCTTACTGAGGATATATGCCGCTTTCTCTTCCGCATTCATTTCTTCAGTCTTGTCATGTGTAATGCACAATACTTTATGCATAAAGTCAAGCATTTCTTCAAGCTCTGCTTCTGAAGGAGTCCCTTTAGATAGTATTTCGCAATATTTGTCAGCTTTCTGCTTTACGCCTACCAGAACACCACCTATTATTTTCTTATATTTCAGAGTGTCTTCTCTCAGGTTGTCAGGCACAACATTGTCAATATTCTTTATGAATATAACATCTGCATTAAGATCATTCAAATTTTCAATTAATGCGCCATGACCACCGGGACGGAAGAAAAGACCTCCTTCTTCACGATAGGGAGTTCCATCCATGTTGGCAGCAACGGTATCTGTAGAGGGTTTCTGAAGGCTTGTAGACAATTCGAATTCTACACCATATTCATGCTCCAATTTACCTTTAACTTCCTCAAATTTCATTTTTACGAGGGGTAGATGGTCTTCACTTACAGTGAAATGCACGCGCACTTTACCATCTTTGCCACTTGCATATTGAGCTCCCTCGGCAAGATGTTCTTCAAGAGCAGTACGCACAGTGCCCGGAACTTTATGGAAGTTAAGTAAAGCTTTCGGAAGCTGGCCATAATTTAGACCTTCTTTATTGATAAGAGCTTTTACAACATCCTTGTATCGTTTCTCTTTCACAAGTGAATCTACGCTTAGACCGTAGAGTTCGAGACACACGAAATTTAATTGGGGGAAGAAAGCAAATTTCTCAATTTCATTAAAGAATTTTTTGATGAAATCAGAGTCTGGTTTATCCTTTTTGCCATTAGCGAATGAAAAGAGATCCTTAAACATACGGGAGGCGGCTCCACTGGCAGGCACCATTTTCAGCACTTTCCCCCCGGCTTTCAGATAGTCATTCCAGATTGAATCTGCTTTAGATTCCATTTCGGGAGTAAGAACTGAAATACCGTGACCCGGGGTGGCGGGAGCCTCAATTTTCAGATACGGAAATCCTTCGGCAAGCATTTTCAGCTCTTCGGCAAGTTTTTCTTCAGAGATACCTTTCTCTTTCAGTATCTCAAGGTCGGTTGCGTTAAGTTCCATATTAATAATAATTTGGGTTTATACTGATTATTAATGATTTTATGATTCTTTTCCTTCGTTTTCCGATTCAGTTGCTTCAGAATTATTCATTTCGATCATTCTTCGGCAAGCAGCTATCCTTTTAGACAGCATCGGAATTTCTCTTTCAAATCTATGTGAAGTTCTTTGTGCAGCAAACAATTTCCATGTCGCGCCAATCATTTTGACTTCTTCTGCCGACAGTTGATATTTTCCGGATTTTCCGTCCCCAAGGAATTCCATGGTCACCGCTCCGCTGTTACTTTCAGAAATCAGCTGCCCGATAGAATCAGCTGACGCTCCATAGAAACATACAGTATTCAATGTCTCTGTCCGATAGTTCAGAGCCTGATCGTGAGGAACGATTTTACTTTCTGCTGCAGTTCCGCCGGATGTTACACGAATTCGATTAAATCTTCCTCCGGATAAAGCTGCTATTAGCTCAAATCCTTCGTCTTTGGTAATTCTTGCCACCATTCCTGTCTTGGTAAGTGGGTATTTCCCGGACCAGCCTTTATATATATAATAACCTTCCACCAGTTTTGGATTAGAGACATAATCGAAATTTTCAATTATACCTCCAATTTCATTTTGCAATGAAGCCAATGATTGTTCGGCATCGGCAATCCGAGATTGATAATCCTCAATTGAATCGTTAAGACTCAGCAACCATTGTTCACGTGCTGTTGCTGCTTCAGATTTCTTAGTCTGAGAACAGGACCCTGCAAACAGTAGTGAGAATACTAAATAAATTCCGGAAGAATATTTTAATTTCATAACCTTTGAATGTCTTTTACGCCTTTTACAGTTCTAAGTTTTCTCAGTAAAGCATTAAGCTGTCGCTGATCTGTGACTGCTACCACGAGAACCCCTTGGAAAATTCCGTCATGACTATCTACAGTTACACTACGGAGATGAGCCCCAATTTCTTTTGAAATGATAGAGGTAATATTAGCAAGGATTCCTATATCATCCTGACCAATAATTTTCGAAGTAGCGGGCAACAATTCTCCTTCCTTACCACTCCAGTCGGCTTTTATGATTCTGTAAGGATAACGGTTTCTGATATTAGCTGCATTGGGACAGTCCTGTCTATGAATTTTTACAATGCCGTCCGAACTGATAAATCCGAAAACACGGTCACCATAAATCGGAGCACAACATTTGGCGAATTTGTAGCTAAGACCGCTTATGGACTTTTCGCCAATTTTGAGGACATCATTTTTTGGATCATGTTCCTCATTTGGCACCATTTGGAATTCCCCTGCCGAAACTTTCGGACCCTCGTTCCTTACAGTCGTTTCCTCAATATACGTGGCAAGGAATTTACCGGGATCAATCTTGGCGTCTGCCATGTCAGCAAAAAATTCATTTGCATACTTATAGCCGGCCTTGCCTATAAGCTTCATCATGACAGCTTCTTCTATCTCAACCTTACGGTTTTTCGCCCTACGTTCAAATAGTTCCTTTCCAAGTTCTGCCCTTCGCTGAAGGTCTTCATTAAGGCTCTGTTTAATTTTATTGCGCGCTTTGGTGCTAACAACTACGTTGAGCCAATCAGCCTTTGGTGTCTGATTAGCGGAGGTGAGAATCTCTATTGTATCACCGTTGTTAATCTTGTATGTGATCTTGCGATGTTGTCCATTCACAACAGCACCGGTGCAGTGTGCTCCGACATTAGTATGGATCTGGAAAGCAAAGTCAAGAACTGTAGCACCGGAAGCAAGACGGAACAGATCTCCTTTTGGGGTGAAAGCGAATACCTCTTTTCCATAGATATCCATCTTCATGTCCTTCATGAGTTGCATCGGACCACTCTCTGCAGTCTCGAGGATATCCCTGATATTGGTCATCCACTGATCAGTGTTATCACTTTTAACTCCCTTATATCTCCAATGTGCAGCAAGACCTTTCTCTGCAACAAGATCCATGCGCCGGGTCCTGAACTGCACTTCAACCCATTTTGATCCCGGACCCATCACAGTGGCATGAAGACTTTCATATCCATTGCTTTTGGGAATAGAAATCCAGTCTTTCATTCGTGCCGGATTTGCTGTATACATGTCTGCAAGAATGGAGTATGCGAGCCAACAGTCACTTTTCTCTTTCTCTCTTGGCGTATCTATAATAACCCGAATGGCAAAGAGATCGTAGATGCCCTGTATATCCACTTTTTGTTTCTTCATTTTATTCCAAATGGAAGAAATGGATTTAGTCCTTCCCTTGATCTCGAATTTCAGTCCGGCTGCTTCAAGTTTTTGTTTAACGGGATCTATAAAAGATTTTATATATGCATCGCGACTTCTTTTTGTCTCATTAAGTTTATGAGCTATCTGGGTATAGATATCCCTGTTGGTATATTTTAAGGATAAATCTTCGAGTTCACCCTTGATTTTATATAACCCCAACCTATGAGCTAATTGAGCATATAAATAGTTAGCTTCAAAAGCCACGTTTCGAACCCATTCATCGTCGGGATGATGGTTGATAGACCGCATTAGCACCAGATTGCGCACGATCATAATTATGATTACGCGTATGTCGTCGGCAAGGGCTAACATCAGTCCTCGGAAATTATCCTGATTTACGGCATTGTTTTTACTGGAGAATTTATCTACCGCCAGTAGTCCCGTAAGTAGACCTGCCACATCTTCACCCCATTCCTTTTTAATAGTGAGTATATCGGCATATCCTTCCGCTACGAGTGGATATAGCCCTATGGCAAGAATGATATTATGGTCCGGTTCTATCAGGTCAGCAAAAACATTTGCCCAATTCAGAGTGAAGACTGCTATTGGCAATCCCTTCTTATCATGGGCAATTTCGGATTCTCTCATGGCAGTAATGATAGTTGAGCGGAATCGCTTTTTCTCTCCTTCCGAGAAGCGATCTTCTGTCAATTGTCTTACTTTATTGAGGAGCAAGACGGCTTCTCTCTTTTCTGCCGAAGTAAGTTTATCATTTGATGGAAATTCCATACCTTGCATCATGTGAAAATTTAGAAGCCTTAAAAGCTTCTTGTTTTAACTATGCAAAAGTATTAAAAAAGGGTCATACTTGCAAACATAATATTATATGTTGTCTGATTCTATGACAGAATTCAAGGATGCTGCCTTATGAATGAGAAAATTGAATCATAAGCCGTATCTCGTGCTCTTTCTTTACTTAGAATAAGGTCATGCAGCCCGCTGTCTATTGCACACACCACTCTTACAGTTCCAAGTTTTTCACCTCTTTTCTGTAGCATGAAGGGATCAAGAACTGCATCCCCGGTTTGAAATTCAGGAGTATAATTACATCCGTCAATCTTACGACTGCTGTGCATCACCAGAATAGGCACTTTAATATTTTTTGCTTTTTTCATTAATTTGCTTTGGGCAGTATTGATGGCTCCTACCCAAGACGCAGTTACCGGTGGAGAATAAACCATTTTCCAGTCGGTGTTATATGTCCATTCTCCATAATATTCTTTTAACAGGCTATAAGCATAGCCGTCGCAATGTCCTTGTTTTATTTTTGCATTCTTAAAAATTTTACCAAAAAATCCGATGGTAGGTGCAGCAATATTGCGCATGAAAGAATTGAAATTCCATTCAAGGAAAGGACTGTCGGTGACTATTCTGTCAACACCAACCTGATCACCTTTTTCAGCGCCGAAATAAGCTACGGTCAAACCTCCGGTGGAATGTCCACCGAGTGTAATATCTGTATTGCCGTCTTTTCTCATTTGTACAAGTGCTGAATCAATGTCTGCAAAATATTCCTTCTGATTGCGTATGTTGAAAGGATATTGCCAGGGTTCTTTACTTCTTCCATACCTACGTAGGTCTACGGCATAGAAATTATAACCAGAATCAACAAATCTTTCTCCCATTTCAGACTGGAAGAAATAATCATTAAATCCATGAATATATAGAAATGCTTTTGTGGAAGGAGTCTTGCATAATTTTCTGACAATGGTGGAACGACAAGGACCGTCGAATGCCTCCCCTTGATTGACATACCTTGCTTCATACCCCGGAAGAATATCAGGATGCCATGTAGTATCGGTTGTAGGAGTTTTAGGACCTTTGTATTTTTCATTCACATTCCATGCTGCAGCCGAAGCAGCAAGAAGCAGAAGAAGTAAAAATGGAAACTTTCTCATGGAGTTCAGTCTTGTAAAGTTTATAAAAAGAGACAGTAGGAATCTTATTAAGATTCCTACTGTCTAAACAAATATAAATGATGAAAAGTTAAATTAATTTATAGTTCCTATTATTTAACTTAGTTTGTATGTTTGCACACGATGCCATCAGTTGACTTTGAGAGTGCAACCCACGAACTAAAATCTTCTACCACCCGGAGGAGGTCCCATCGGTCCTCTGCCACGTCCACCGCCCGGAGGAGGTCCCGGCATAAACATGTCTTCTCCATTGGGTCCTTTGTTCTTTTTACGAAGTGTATTGAATGTCCAAGTCAGACTGAACATAACATATCGTGTGAGATCATTGAATTCACTATCGACAATTGAACTTGCTCCAATCGAACGGCTGATATTCTTTTTCTGTCCGAGAAGATCGTATGCCCTGACAGCAAATGTGAGAGATTTGTCTGACAAGAATGAATAAGATATCTGTGCATTCCAAAGCCATTGTTTAGAATCATATCCCTGTGAATAACCGGAGGAGTTGGAGAAGCGAAGATCAGTGGTTAATTCCAGACCGAAAGGAAGGAATAAAGATGCATCACTGAAAAATCCATAGGAATGGGTTTCCCTGTCAGGCTGATCAGGCAGAGTATTGGTAGCATTACTATAGGAATAGTTTGGATTGATTGTCATCTGGAATATATCAGAAGAGAAAGTCAAGCCTGCAGCAGGAGAGAGACCAAGATTAGCGGTTTTATTGAAATTTCCGTTAATATAGCCGGGTGTGTTGGCATATCTCACGTTCATTCTTGCATTGAATCTCCATTTTCTATTGGTAAACGGGCGCGTTATCATCGCCATTCCGAATATATTGAAGTTTCCATTAACGTTAGAGTAGGTCGTAGTTCTACCACCGGTTTCTCTATCAGTGGTAGTTTTGGATACTACAGAATTGATAGCAAACGAGGTGTTGACCATTGCAAAAATAGACTGTTGTGAAGAAAGCCTGAAGTCGTTGAAATGAATATTTATGTTTTGAGTGAAAGTAGGCTTCAGATCCGGATTACCAATAATAATGTTCAAAGGATCAGAGACATCTGCCACCGGCTGCAACTGAGTCATGGAGGGCTGAGAAGTTCGTGCGCGGTAATTGGCGCGCAGGGAAGAATTATCTCCAAATTTATATCTGATATTGGCATAAGGAGAAACATTCATTACCCAACGTTTCGGAATGTTGCGAGCCGAATTGATAAGATCCTCGCTTTTTGAACTGGCAGGAGCAAACATAAGACCGGCATCAAGATTCAAGCTTTTGCTTACTTTTTTATAACCTACCTGCAATTCCTGAGAGAAGAATTTATTTCGGAAGCTATTGCTGAGGTTACTGTCGAATTCTGCACCTTCCGGCACCTCCGAAATGAAAGGAGGTATGAAGTGTTCGGGATCAGATGGATCACCAAGATTATAAGTTGATTTGTCAGAATTATTCCACTGGTAACGGAGACGGTAGGCAATATTAATAAAGTTGCCTTTCTTTGCATCTCCGATAGGTTCAGTCCATGTAAGACGACCTTGCACAGCATTTGACCATGTGTGGTTGTCAATGAATCTATATAGGAGTTCATCTTCATCATTCAGAAGATAATAAGCTATTTCACTCCATGTTGTAGCTTTCTGGTGAGTATTAGAGAAAGAATATTGAGCATGGAAGCTTATCGACCTGCCGGGACGATTGGCAAACTTATGGTTGTAAATAAAATTACCACTTGTCTCAACACTGGTACCCTTATTGTTTTGGGCATTGATATTTCTGTTTATGGGTGTGCGGTTAGCATTTCCCTGCATCAGCAAAGAAGAATCATTTTTATTCGATTCTCTAAAATTTAAGCTCAGACGTGGACGGAATTCGATCGTATTCTGTGGGTCGATATTCCATTGCAGACGAAAATCTGAATTAATATTATGACCCTTGTCTCGGCTTCTCGAACCTGCATCCTGATAGTTTA
Source organism: uncultured Sangeribacter sp. (assembly GCA_964640365.1). GTDB lineage: Bacteria > Bacteroidota > Bacteroidia > Bacteroidales > Muribaculaceae > Lepagella. Next base: position 8,207 of record CAZXHO010000048.1, read on the forward strand.
CTGAGTCAGGCAAAAGAAATTGAGTTGCAGTTCTACTTGTAGATTTACGGTCGGTGTGAGAATAGAGAACATTACCGCCGACTCTGAATATCTCTTCTTTCCCTACATTGAAGTTTAATCCGAGACGCTGAGACACATTAATACCACCATTACCTCCGAATGAACTGAACCTTCCCATTCCTCGATCGGTAAATCCCCTTTCATTGATATTATTCATACCTCCTAAAAGGGTGATCTGATTGCCGTCTCTAAAATTGTTTACAACGAAACTTGCCTGATAACGGTCATCCGTGCCGTAGCCCCCACTTACGTTACCAAACCAACCGTTGTTCATATCCTTTTTAACGGTGAGATTGATGACAGTCTCTTCCTCGCCATCGTCAACACCCGTGAGGCGCGCAAGATCACTCTTGCGGTCTACGACCTGAATTTTGTCAACCATGTTAGAGGGGAGATTTTTGGTAGCCATCTGAGGATCATCTCCAAAGAATTCCTTACCGTTTACAAGAATCTTTGTGATGCTCTTGCCATTTGATGTAATAGAGCCGTCAGTACCGACTTCCACACCGGGAAGTTTCTTGAGCAAATCGTCAACAGTTGCATTCTGAGCAGTGTGATAAGAGTCTGCATTAAATTCGATGGTGTCTTGTTTAGCCACAACAGCTGCTTTCACGGCTGTAACTACTGCCTCTTTTAGAAGAATTGCACTCTCAATGAGTTTAATTCTCCCAAGTTCCATTTCCTCATCATCTTTTTTAATTTCAATCTCTCTTCGGTCATCGTCCATACCGGTCATGTTGGTGAGCAGGATATATTTACCAGGTTTGAGTCCGGTAAATTTAAATTCTCCGTTTTCACCTGCAATCTGATATCCCTTTCTTAAAGAATCCGGTAGACTGATAACCTGTACTGAGGCTCCTGTGAGCGGTTCTCCTGTGGAGTCTACGATTGTTCCTGTTATGTCGGCTGCCAATGCCGAGGCACCGATCAAGGACACAAATAACAACGGCATAAGCCGTAACTTTTTCATTCTGGATTAAAGATTATCGGATGTCCGCAGAATGTCGTTCCACAATTCTTACGGAAGTATCCGTGGTTTTTTGTCTGGTAGATTATTGATAGCAATATTAAGACTTGAAGTATTAAAAAAGGTTTAATCAATTGATAAAATATAAAAATTTTATTTTTTAAGTTTTATCAATTTGTACCATAACTTTATTATATTCAGTAATTTTATAAGACAATATCTGTTTAAACGATTTTTTCAAGCAAATTTTTTTTATTTATCTTTTTATTATTTTCTGATAGAATCTTAACTTTGTATAAAATAATCTAATTGAAAAATGAAACGAATAGTTTTCCTTGATTATATCAGGGTATTTGCATGTTTTTTGGTGATGCTCGTTCATGCATCTGAAAATTTCTATGGTGCTCCGGGATCTACTGATATGGTTGGACCTCAAGCTTTGTTAATGTCGGAGGCTGATAGGTTATGGGTTTCTATTTATGATGGATTCTCGCGAATGGCAGTGCCTCTTTTTATGATAGTTTCAGCTTTTCTGCTCGTTCCCATGAAGGAAGGGGAGAGTGCTGCAAAATTTTATAAACGACGGGCTTTAAGGATTTTACCTCCGTTTTTTCTATTCATAATCCTTTATAGCACTATCCCTCTGTTCTGGCATCAGATTGATGTTTCAACTTCAATTCAAGATCTATCAAGAACATTTCTTAATTTCCCCACCCTTGCAGGCCATCTGTGGTTTATGTATCCTCTCATTGGGCTCTATCTTTTCATACCGATAATCTCTCCATGGCTCTCAAAAGTTTCAGCAAAAGAGGAGAGATGGTTTATATGGCTCTTCGCTATTTCTACTTGTATGCCATATCTTAACCGATGGTGTGGTGAAATCTGGGGACAGTGCTTTTGGAATGAATTCCACACCTTATGGTATTTTTCAGGATATCTTGGCTATCTGGTATTAGCTCATTACATAAGAGAGCATCTCGATTGGAGCAGAAACCGTCGCCTTGTAGTAGGAAGTATTCTGACCGTTGTGGGAGCCGTCTGGACAATATTGTCTTTTTATATTCAGGCAACGCCCGGAATCATTCACAATACTCCTGACTTGGAGATCGGTTGGTCATTCTGCACAATCAATTGTTTGATGCTAACTACCGGGGCATTTCTTCTTTTTACATGTATTCGTAAGAGTGAAACCCCCAGGATAATATTGCAATTATCCAACCTCAGCTATGGTATGTATCTGATGCACATCTTTTGGCTTGGAATGTGGACAACTATTTTGAAAGGGGAGATGGCTTTGCCGTCAGTTAGTGCCATTCCTGCTATAGCAATATGTACTTTTATGAGCTGTTGGATATCTTGTCTGGTTATTTCAATGCTTCCCGGTGGAAAATGGGTGATTGGGACTGCAACTCAAATTCCTTCAATCAATAGAAGAACCATAGCTTAACCTATATTTATTTAGATATAAGGGGCAGTATTTCCGTTTTATGCGGGACTACTGCCTTTCTCATAAGAGATTGTTAATAGCTTGGCTTTAGGTGGTTTCAGTATGGAATTAACGGATTTTGGGATAAATATTGAAGTTGAAGGGCGATTCGTTAAAAATAGTTTTCATGTTAAACTTCTTTTTGTTCTAAAGCGTTTGGTTGACATCAAAAGACACTTAAAAGCGAATTCGCTATAAGTACCAATTTTTTCACCTTAATTAAAGAATTGCACTATGAAAACATTTAACGAAACAAACGGTACCGGTAATCCACAACCGGCAGATCCTAATTACTTCAGCACTGATAATCTCTCATCAATGAATGAGGCTGAGGTTTTTGACAATGGTCAGGATTCT
>CAZXHO010000049.1:0-11028 GCA_964640365.1 uncultured Sangeribacter sp.
ATTAAAAAGAGTTGTAGTAACCGGACTCGGTGCGCTCACTCCTATTGGCAATGATGCCAAGACTGCATGGGAAAATGCAGTCAACGGCGTAAGCGGAGCGGGGCCTATCACGCATTTCGATGCGTCTAAATTCAAGACACAGTTTGCATGCGAGGTGAAGGATTTCAATCCTGCCGATCATTTCGACCGTAAGAAAGCCCGCCAGCTCGATCTTTATGCAATGTATGCTATGGTTGCCGCCGACGAGGCCATCAACGATGCAGGTCTTGAAAATGAAAATGTAGACAAAAACCGCGTAGGAGTGATCTTTGCAGCCGGCATCGGTGGTCTCCACACTTTTGAAGAGGAGGCCGGATATTTTGCCATCCACGGTGAGGAGCAGGGTCCCAAATACAACCCTTTCTTCATTCCTAAGATGATTGCCGACATAGCCGCCGGACATATTTCTATAGATCACGGTTTCCGCGGTCCCAACTTCGGAACGGTTTCGGCTTGTGCATCTTCAAACAACGCGCTTGTCGACGCATTCAACATCATTCGTCTCGGAATGGCAGACGCTATTGTGGCCGGTGGTGCTGAAGCTGCTGTCTTCCCTGCAGGCGTAGGCGGTTTCAATTCTATGAAGGCGCTCTCAACCCGCAATGAAGATCCTGCTACTGCTTCACGTCCCTTCTCCGGCTCCCGCGACGGATTCGTGATCGGTGAGGGTGCGGCTGCCCTCGTTCTCGAGGAACTCGAACATGCCAAGGCTCGCGGAGCTCACATCTATGCCGAAGTAGCCGGCGGTGGAATGAGTGCCGATGCTTATCACATCACTGCCACTCATCCCGAAGGTCTCGGTGCTAAGCTCGTGATGGAAAATGCCCTCAAAGATGCCGGAATGAAGCCCGAAGATATCGACTATATCAATCTTCACGGCACATCCACTCCCGTGGGCGACATCAGCGAAGCCAAGGCTATCAAAGAGGTATTTGGAGACCACGCGTATAAAGTGAGCCTCAGTTCCACCAAGTCTATGACAGGCCATCTACTCGGCGCTGCCGGTGCAATCGAAGCCCTATTCAGCGTGAAAGCCATCACAGATGGCATCGTGCCTCCAACAATTAACCATGAGGAAGGCGATAATGACCCTGAAGTTGACTATAACCTCGACTTCACTTTCAATAAAGCAAAAAAGCGCGAAATAAATGCCGTGCTTTCTAACACTTTTGGATTTGGAGGTCACAACGCAGCCCTCATATTCAAGAAATATAAAGACTGAAATTAATTTTTCCTTTATATGGAAAGGTGCCCCGAAATGGGCGCCTTTCTCTTTTTTAATATATTTAGCTAAATATCTTTGCAGGTTATTCTCTCTTGGATTAACTTTGCAGCATCAGACACTCTGCCACTTATTTAAGATACCTGACAACATTTATACTTCAAAATGATGAACTTTAATAAACTTACACGCAAATTTCTTCATCTCCTATTGGTGGTTTTTGCCATGTCTATAAGCGTAGCGTGCAGTGAGGATAACGATAATGAGGTTAGAACTGAATCCGATCTTGTCGGCGTCTGGACCGATACCACTAACCATTATCTATATATCGAATCAGACACAAAAATATACAGCCTATATATCGAAGAATATGAAGGCGAAACCGTGGGCATCCTTGAACCCGACGGGTATATCTACGAACCCGGCTACAACTTTATTATATATATGAACCGTGAAGGAGAACCAAATGTATACGAACTCATCAGTCTGTCTAAAACAAAAATGGAATGGTGTTGGGTAGACAATCTCCTTTCTGATAAATATTCCGATATGTCGAAAACGGAAATTCTCGGGGCGCTCCTCACGGAAGCCGACAAGGGATTCACTCTCGACTTCTCCAAGACCGTTACTTACACAAGGGTGGCTGATTCAACCTTCAAAGAGCTGCTCGATAAATACGGTCTCACAATCTGATATTCTTAATCCTATCCGTATGTTTCGGTGTCACCGCGACATGCGGATTATTTCATTTATACCGCCAACAAACAATATGACCCACAGATCATTCTTCGGATTATCTCTTATAACGACGGTATTCCTACTTCTTCTGTCCAATTCGTGCACTGATAGAACCATCATGTCTGCCCTTGACGAAGCAGACAGGCTACTTGACACACACCCTGATTCCGCTCTATCAATCATAAAGCATATAGACAGCAATAATCTAAGATCAAAAAAAGAAAAAGCCAGATATAGTCTTATCAAGATTGTGGCATGCCTGAAGTTGGATAAATTTTCGGTAGCAGACACAGTTTGGAAAGAAGCTTTAAGCTATTATGGTAAGTCCAAACATCGATCAAGAGAGGCTATGCTTGCTCATTTTGCACATGCTGCAATATTGATTTCTGAAGGTAATGATCCAAAAGCACTGGAAGAGTTTGATAAAGCTTACCATAATATAACTGAACCAAATTCCGAATTATATAAGGGTTTAATTAATCTCAATCAGTCCATTATATATGCAAGGTCATTCCAAGGGAAAGATGAGATTATAAAAACCCAAGAAGGGCTTAAACATCTACGAAACGCAAACGATTCAAATTATCTGATTTATGGCTTGTCTTGCGCAGCATCATGTTCAATGCATAATGATAAAATTAATGATGCAAAATCCTATCTACAAGAAATCATGAGTTTCCCGAATATAGAAAAAGATACAGTCACATACGTAGAAACTCTTCTTCAACTTGGAAATGCATATATGCTTGCTGAAGAATATGAAGAATCTTCCGAATATTTCAATAAAGCAATTTCACTTGATAAATCTCTAATGACATTAGAACACTATTTAACTTATGCATATGATCTCATATCTACAGGAAGAGCCAATGAAGCAATGGGATATTTGCTTCAATTACCCGAACCCGAAAATGAAGTGGAGAAATTATTATGGTTCACTACTTTTAAAAAACTTTCCAAAGTAAATAATTCTCACGATGATTTCATTGCCTATTCGGATTCTGTTACAAAATATGAAAATAAAATCTTAAAAGATAAATTGGATACCGCTGGCGCTTTTGATGAGAAAAAAAGACTTAATGAATCTCTTGAACTCAAGAAAAATGAGGTGGAGGAGAAATCTTCTGTCATAAATTATTTTTGGATAATTTCTTCAATAATTACTCTTGTATGTGGAATATTGTTTTGGAAATTCTTTCTCTCGATCAAGGAAAAACATAAGTTTTTTATAAAAAAAGATTATGAAAATGTGAATCTAATAAATGAAATGAAGGGGCTTGTCAAAGCTTTACAGGAAGAAATATATAAACTTGAAAATGAAAAAGATAATTTAACAGCAGAGATATTGGTTGACTTATCTGAAAAAGATGCACAAATTGATAATATCTCAAATCAGTTATATACACACTTTCAAGAACATCATCATAATGTCATAGAGTTCTGCAAGCGTGAAGAAGAAAAAAATCCGATAAGATCCAAAATTTTTAAAGAACTTAAGAATGGTGTGCTCACCCGTTATAATGACCATTCATACATGGCATCATTGGAACGGCAAATAAATTCTATGCACAAGGATATAATTTTAAAATTAAGGGAAGAAGCCAATCTTAAAGAGGATGAACTTAAAATAATTATTTTAGATTTCTGTGGGTTTGATTATGTATTGACAGCATTAATAATGCAACTCAAACCCTCGACAGTGGCTTCCAAAAGAACGAGACTAAAGACCAAAATACATAATTTGAGATCACCTAACAAGGATCTATACTTAAAAACATTACCTCTGATGCAAAATAAAAAGGCATGATAGTGTATTTTTATTAAATGCGTAAACGTCTAATTATTACCTATATAAAGTAACTTTGCAAAAATCGTAATTATAAGAATATTGATAATCAACAAATTACCAAAGAGATGCAAAAATATAATTATTAAAAATAACCACTAAACACCTTGACAAATAAATTTTCAATGCCTAATTTTGCCATTAAAAAAAATGGTAAAATTCTATGCTTCCATCCTTCTTATCATAGGAATGGCATTTTCAACATTCTCTAATAACTATGATGATCCAAATGATGAGGATGATTCTTCAACTGAAGAAACTATAATTGTTAAAAAGATTAAAGATCCTAATAAACATAAATATTCTCCTCCCATAGATATCCCAATTCAGGTTTTAATTAGAGGAAAGGATATGCAATTTACTCTTCCCTTTGATGATTATCCAATTTCTTGTGAACTTGAGAAGGGTACATTCCATGATGGATATTGGACCGAAGTATTCTATGATAGTGAAACTTGTGTAATATCTTTTGATGGGAGTAAGGGATCATATAAATTATCCCTATATTCTGGTGATAGCCAATATATCGGATATTTTATTTATCAATAGAAGTAAATATTTGTGATTAATAATTAATTTAAACATCTTATTATGAAAAAGCTATTTATTATTGGTTGCCTAATGGCAAGCAGCCTGTCTTCATGAGCCTTTACCGGATATTACCAAACAACTTGTGGATTAGGAGGAGGAGCAATGGAAGTTAACCCCTGCTGGAGTGTTGAGCAATTACTTAACGAACTCAAAAATTTAAATGAGAGATATTGTGGAATCGGGAGTGGAATTGCTTCATATTCCGCAGATCCGTTTCCAACTATTCCACAAACAGAAACTCCTGATTCTGCTTCAGATGAAAATGAATGATCTTTATTTGTAAGTTTAATTAATTTTATGTTCCTAATAAATAGTAAAACTGAATAAATCTTTATAATAGATTCAATAGGTAACTGATAAGTTTACACAGTTTGACTATCTATTGGGGAAACAATAGATTATTTGAGACAACTAAAATTTAATTTTAAATGAGGTGTAAATAAAAGTTAGGCTTTCTATTCTTGCACAAGGTCTTGAGAGTATTGAGTATGAATATTTAATATTCGCAAGAACGATTTTGAAGGTAAAGTTCCTTATTATTGATAGATACTTCTTTATTTCAAATTTAAATCGTATCTTTGGCAAGTATTACGTATAGGCATCGGCTAAGGACAACACAGGGATGAGTATGATGTATCCTCTAATACGAGGGAATACGCTGTAGAGTTAATATTTTATCTAAATTAGATTAATCTACTTCTATAACTGAAAGTTGTTTAACGACTTCTAACGTGATATCAATCTTTTTTATAGTAACTTCAAATAGTAGTATCATGACAAAAAGACATTACATTTTATTTTTCTTTGTCTTGGGATTCATTTCTTCTTCGTTTTCTCAAGACTTCCTGAATGTGAAACATAAATTCCCGGAGGTCAATGTGATTGATACGGCTCGATATCGTATCTATTATAAGCATTTTATGGAAGATAAGAATGCTACAATAAATAAAGAGGTTAACAAGGAGACTTGTCTACTTGTTGGTGATAAAGTATCTCTATATAAAGACACTTCCGGTTGCTTATTGGATTCACTGAATAGTAACATTGAGCTTCGCAATGCATCCATCACCGGGATGGATTTTTTAAATAAATGTGTTTCTTTGAATGCAGGCCCCGCCCCCGGCTTATACAGATTTCATGAGAAAAATGATTCTATCCTTGAAGAGGGTATTCTTACCATAAATTTCAATTATTATCGTGATGCCGCTCCTGAAATCAACTGGAATATAGGAGAAGAAAGAAAAGAAATCGAAGGAATCCCCTGCAGAATAGCTACTACCCATCTTTATGGCAGAGACTGGACAGCATGGTTCGCAGAGTCAATCCCTGTATTCGAAGGCCCATGGAAACTCACCGGTTTGCCGGGTCTTATCATCGAGGCTTATGACAACAATAGGGAACATGAATTCGAACTGATTTCATTCTCGCCATGTAGTGTCCCAATTATTAACTATGTCGAAAAAGGGGATCAACTTACAAGGAAACAAATGATAAAAGAGAGAATCAGAGATGCTAAAAGTAAGAATATACATTTGTCTCAGATTAGTCCTGATACGCAGTCATCAGGAGCTGAGCCTGTGCCTTTCCTGAATTTCATTGAAAAGGAATAATAAGTATTGTATTCCCTATAATATTTTTATTCCCAATTTTAGATACACCTCTTTCTTTGGAATCGGATAACTATTTCTTTTCCCTTGCATCAACAGCTACCGGAATGATTATGTAACTATATCTACATCCACCGCAACCCACTGTTCCCGATATGTTTGAAAAAATTTACAGTTTGTTAATCATCATAATGATGATAGTTCCATTATCTCTGGAAGCATACGGCGAGCGTAATGCGGTTGGTCGTGTAATTGATTCTTACGATGGAAAGGGACTGCGTGGCGTAGCTGTCAAGATCACATCAAAAGGCAAGATGATTTCTTATTGTCTTTCCAAAGAGGGTGGTCAGTTTAGTATTCCTCTTCCCGGGAATATCTCTGCCGGCGATTCTATTTCCTTCAGTTCGTTATCCTATAACGAACTGAAAATTCCCTTGAATGATAAGTCTGACTTCGGAGATGTGGTATTAACACCACGAGGCAACGAGCTGGAGGAGATAACCGTAAAGCCCAGACTGATTATATCCAGAGGTGATACTCTAACTTATGATGTCAACTTGCTCAAGACTGCAGCCGACAGAAATATAGAGGACGTCATCAAACATTTGCCGGGAATGTCAGTATCGGATGGTGTTATATATTACAATGGAAAAGCCATTAATAAATTCTACATTGAAGGATTGGATGGTCTCGGAAACTCGTACTCCATGGCAAGCCGAAATATCAGTCCCGACGATGTGTCGGCAATAAACGTATACGAGCGCCATCAGCCAATAAAAGCTTTAAAAGAGATAGAGGCAAGTGATCAGGCTGCGGTCAACCTCAAGCTCAAAAAGCGGTCAATGTTGCGACCGGCGGGTTATGTCACCGGAGGAGCCGGAAATCTGACAGATGAGGTGGCGTGGCTCGGAAAGGCGTATATGATGCTCATAACACCCTCCTCACAGACATATATATTGGGAAGTGGCAATAACTTCGGCATTAAGTCTGACTGGAACCCGTCGCCAGGGATAAGCATGTCTGCCACTCCTTTGAAAAATATATTGAGTTACTCTCCTTTTTCTGCCCCCGGAATGGATGTTAACCGATATACAAGATCTGAATCTTGGATAGCCGGTGGAAAAACAACATGGAAAATAGGGAAAGAGAATCAGCTGAGGGCAGAAGTTGTGTTTGCCAATAGCAGAAAAGAACGCTCAGGAGAAACTGTCACTCAATATTCATTGGCTGAGGGATCGGAGCCGATAATAAATTCCCAAAGTGGAAATTCATCGGGAAAGTCATCGGATTTGGAAATGGATCTCAACTTTGAACTCAACTCTTCTGATATTTATTTATCTAATAAAACTCAGTTGTACGGTTCTTTCTTCAGAGGCGTCTCCACACTTGAAAATGTACCTCCTCCATCCGTTAAACAAAATCTTAACAGAAACAATGTAATCCTCGGAAACGATTTCCGTCTCTTGCTGACAAAGGGAAAAAAGAAATATGACTTCATAAGCACCATCACATTCGATAATCTTCCGTTAAATTCCCTCAATGCCTCAACCGGAGAATATACGGAATTACTCACCCGCCAAAAGGCTAAAGGCTGGGAATTCTCTTCAGATGAAAAAGCTTCAATGTTATGGGGAGTAGGGAAAAATTCGTTGATCGGACTCATCACCAGATTCGAAAGCAAACTGAGCTTCATCAACACAGACGGCATACAGACCTTGGGAGAAAATACTTCCGAGAGTAGAAACAAGGCAAGGGGATTAAGACTGATTATCTCTGCCGGCCCGAGCTATAAGCTTATCCTGTCGAATTTTAAGCTCAATATTTCTCTTCCCGTAAGCGTGTCCACTCATTCTTATTCTTTCTTACAGGCACTGACGGAGAATTACAAAAAGACTCTCCTACTGTTTACCCCTTCCGTCGATATGAACTGGAGCATGGGCAAGGGATTTGGCGCTTCTTTAGCAACGTCATATTCAAAATCCAATCCCACAATTTATAATTTCATATCAAATCCGATTTATAACACCTACCGAACTTCCATGACATTAGGATCCGGACATCCTAATGACGCCACAAACTGGCAGGCGAGCACATCATGGTCTTATCGTAATGAATCAAAAGGAATTTGGACTTATCTGAATCTCTTCGCCTCCTTCTCCAATCTGCAGAGCCTCTCTTCATCTGAGGTGACGGAATCAGGAGTCAGCACTTCCATTCTAATTCAAAAAAACAGAATGGATATTTATGGAGCAGAGCTGTTCGCCTCTAAATTTTTTGTAGACGCCAATACAAATCTGAAACTATCTGCCAACACCAATTGGAGTTTCTGGAAAACTATACAGAACAGCGATACTTATGATGTGAGAAAACAGCAATATTTTGTTCAATTATCATCACACACAGCTATATGGCGCGGAAGAATCATAATTCAACCCGAACTTACGGCTAAGGCAAATATTTCTCATGCGGTAAATCCGAGAAACAATACAAGGGATAAAGACACTTATTTCGATTGGAGAGCATTGGTATCACTCTCAGTATTTCCTGTCAAAGATCTTGAACTAACAATACTGCCAAATTATGATAATTCTCAAATAACGGAGAGCAAAAGACTTGGGAATCTCTTTCTGGATGCCAGAGCCATATACAAACTTAAAAGATGGGAATTCGGCATAGAGTTGAATAATCTTGCCAACCGCCGCATCTTTACCGTCATTCAGACTTCAGCCTTGACCACAGTTAGAAACACCGTAAAATTACGAGGAATAGAATCCTTGCTTTCAGTAAGATACAATTTTTAAACCAACTTCTTGTCCACTCCATAATCTATACATTTGAATATGGAAAGAAAGTAGATCAAAACGACTTTTATAAATCACATATCGCATCTTCGAATGCCATGACTACTGACTTCTGATGTTGTAATTCCTTTCAAAAACGAGAATTATGCCACACCATCAAATATTTTGTATTAAAAATTTGTTCTAATTGTATAAGTACGTTATATAAATTGAAATAAATTATGGATAGATATCAGAAAGCGTTGAGCGACAGTAAGGTGCTCAGCGATGACGCTGCCGTGGAGGCTGCGGTGGCTAAAATTATTGAAAAGGCACCCCAGTATCAGAATCAGGACGTTTATAAATTTCTTTTCAGTTCAATCGACCTCACCACACTCAGCACCGAAGACAGCCAGCAGAGTGTGACGGCATTCACACAACGGGTGAATGATTTCGACAATGAATATCCGCAATATAAAAATGTGGCTGCTATTTGCGTTTACAGTAATTTTGCCGAAGTAGTGAGCTCAACACTTGAAGTGACGGGGGTAGACGTGGCCGTAGTTGCCGGCGGATTTCCCTCAAGCCAGACTTTTACTGCCGTGAAAGTTGCCGACGTGGCACTTGCAGTGGCAGGTGGCGCCAACGAAGTCGATGTGGTTATGAACCTTGGATATCTGCGCGATAAGAATTATGAAGATCTCTGCGATGAGCTCATTGAGCTGAAACACACTGCAAAAGGGGCAAAGTTGAAAGTAATCCTCGAAACCGGCGCACTTAAGACGGCAGCCGCCATGAAGGAGGCTTCAATCCTTGCAATGTGGAGTGATGCGGATTTCATAAAGACTTCCACCGGCAAGATTTATCCCGGGGCTTCGCTCGAAGCTGCCTATGTGATGTGCCAATGCATCAAGGAATATTATCAGCAGACAGGACGTAAGGTAGGATTCAAAGCTGCCGGCGGAATACGTACGGCTGAGGAAGCGGTTAATTATTACGCTATAGTAAAAGAAGTGTTGGGTGACGAATGGCTTAATCAGGATCTCTTCAGAATCGGAGCAAGCAGCCTTGCAAATAATCTTCTCACAGCCATTACCGGCGAAGATACCAAATTCTTCTGACCTTTACTTTAAACCGCGATAAACATAACGGTAAAAATTAAAGCCACATTCTCACGTTTTGTCGGAATGTGGCTTTCTTATTTACGGCGAGGGGCGATACGGTCAGGATTCTGCTTCAGGAATTGCTCCCATGATTTGGCACCCTTCTCTATCTGAGGTTTCCCTGTTTCATAGAAATGCGTGAGCGCGGCAGCAAGAGCATCGGTGGCATCAAGAAGACGAGGCATGTTTTCCTGTGGAATTTTGAGGATATGTCGAAGCATGTTGGCAACCTGTTCCTTTGATGCGGAGCCGCTTCCTGTCACCGCCTGTTTTATCGACAGCGGGGCATACTCATGAATGGGGATGTCGCGCGACAAAGCTGCAGCCATAGCGACACCCTGTGCTCTGCCGAGTTTCAGCATCGACTGTACATTCTTGCCGAAAAAAGGAGCCTCAATAGCCAGCTCATCCGGTAAATATTGCTCTACAAGACCGGTGACACGTTCAAAAATACGCGACAACCGGAGATAATGGCTCTCAAACTTGCTCAGCTGAATCACCCCCATCACTATCACCTTGGGAGATTTTCCGTTTATGCCCAAGACTCCATATCCCATTATGTTCGTGCCAGGGTCGATACCCATAATGATACGCTCGAAGTCATGCTCCGGCCGGATACGCGGGGCAGCGGAAGATTTGCCGACCGCCTCTCCGGAGCCTTTTAATGTGTCAGGATTCGATTGAATGTTCATAGGCTTACCGTTTCCAACAACGTAATAAAAAAAGCGGCGTGAGGGCTGAATTTTCGGTTAAATCCGGCGAGTACTTCCGGAAGTAGTGAATCATGCCATGAATGTGCCTCCTTTTGTGTGGCAAACTTAAGGTGAAGCGCCATGCTCAATCCATGTTCCGGCGAAGGTTTCTCCCCACCAACCTCCACCACTTCCTGCAGCATAGGCTCAGAAGCAGAATAAACTGGGTTCATAAGATGCGGCAAAGCAGAAGTGCGGATCCAATCCAGAAACCTCTCTTTAGCCTCGGGAAGCATTACAAAAGTTATGTTATAGACAAACATGTCAATGAGATTTTTTCAAGTTAATAA
>CAZXHO010000050.1:0-10973 GCA_964640365.1 uncultured Sangeribacter sp.
TTAGGTTCAGAGTGGCTGTCGCTGCCCCAGAATGCAAGGTCGCCGCCAAAGCTGATACGATATGAAAGACCATCCCATATCTGAAGTTCTCCGATAAAATTGGATACAATCTTATGGCTCCAATTCTTTCCTGAGGGGAATGACCATCCGTAGAATGGGTTGGTAAGCTCCTGATAACCTCCTCCGAATGCTTCAGGAACTGTGTAAAGGTTACCGGCAGAATCGTAACGGGGTACATATTTTTCATTTCCTGCATAATAGTCGAGCTGATGCTGGTATTCCGGACTTCCGGGAGTGAGGGTGGGAGTCAACATTGGAGACATACCGATTGCATTGGTGATTGCTCCACCATAGTAGCCGCCGCCCCCTCCGAATCCTTTTGAATGGATGCGGGCATAAGAAAGATTGGTGGTCAGAACGAACTTATTCAGCCAGTTGCGTTTCTTGGAATCATCAAACAAAGTATAGCTGTTGTTTGCACGGAGAGTGAGACGGTTATAGTTTGACTGGTCATAGTTACCACCGATGATACCTTCCTGATCATAGTAACCGAAAGAGAGGAAGTAGTTAACCTTTTCGCTTGCTCCGGAGACAGACACCTGATGGTTCATCATCGGGGCATTATCGTTGAATATGGCTGCCTGCCAGTCGTACCCCTGACCATAGCTATATGGATCGGCATAGGGTGCGGGCTGTCCTGTATTAAGATAAGCCTCATTCTTCAAGATTGCATATTGAGTGGCGTTGAGAATGCCGATAGATTTCAGTTTTGATTGCCAGCCATAGGTGAAATCATAAGTGATTTTTGCGCGTCCCTGTTCACCGCTTTTTGTTGTGACGAGGATAACACCGTTTGCAGCGCGGGCACCGTAAACAGCACCTGAGGCAGCGTCTTTAAGCACTTCGATACTTTTTATATCAGAAGGGTTAAGATAATCTATTCCTCCTTCAATTGGCATTCCATCGACTATGTAAAGAGGGTTGGAGTTGTTGATTGTGCCGACACCACGCACACGGATCTGGGCTGCAGATCCCGGTTCACCGTTGGCAGTAGTGGCTGTTACACCTGATGTCACACCTTTAAGAGCGTTCTGTACGTTGACCGGAGCCGTCTGGGAAAGGGTTTCTTCTCCCACTTTTGAAATAGCAGCGGTTACTACACTCTTTTTCTGAGTGCCATATCCCACCACCACTACGTCATCAAGAATCTGAGAATCCTCAATGAGCTGTACTGTGATTCCTGACATAGCACCTTTAACCTTAATCTCCTGTGGAGTATAGCCGACATAGGTGATAAGAAGTGTAGATCCTGTCGGCGCTTTGATATTGAATTTACCGTCAATATCGGTGGCTACGCCGGCTGCTGAGCCTTTTACCATTACTGTCGCTCCGATCAGAGGTTCGCCATCGAGGGATGAAACCACTGTTCCCGAGACGCTGACATCCTGGGCACTTGCTCCCAGACATGTCCAGATAGCGATGAGAAATAGGATTAACTTTTTCATCTGTAATTTGGGTTAAGTTAGGTTATTATTAGTATTGTAGTTCTCGGATTTGTATTTGAGGAAGACTATTTCTTTTGGAAAACTCTGACGTAGTCCACTTTCATGGTGACGGGCAATGCGCTTTCATCGATGCCTTTGTATCCTCCCCAGTCGCCACCCCAAGCGAGATTAAGGATAGGGTAGAATGCATAGTGGAAAGGCCAGCTGTCATGGTCTTCTCCCATTTGTTCGCGTGTGGCTTTCAGTTGCAATTTGCCATCGACATAGGTTGTAATTGCGTCTTCAGTCCACTCAACTGCATAGACGTGGAAATCTCCTTCCGCTCCGTCACATTTCATTTCATGGGTTTTCTGAGTTCCTTTGGTATGATTGTATTTTTCAGTATGTAGTGAAGATGAAACATAATTCGGATTAGCTCCCACTTCTTCCATGATATCTATTTCACCGCATTTTGGCCAAGGATTCTTATTCCAGTCAACATTGCACGGCATCATCCAGAATGCAGGCCATGTACCCTTTCCGGATGGCAATGCAATACGAGCTTCGATATAGCCGTATAACCAGCCCGTAGAGGGGCGCGCATTCATTCTGCCGGAGTAGATCTTGCCGTCACTTCCTTTGAAGCAGTTGATATAAAGTATACCGTCTTTTATTTCGGTTGTTGATTTACCGTCTATCTTCTTCGATGTGTATGTTTGCAGTTCGTTGTTAACATGCCCGGCTTCCCAGTTTTCCCTCACCCAGTCAGACCCCGGTTCCGTACCTTCGTTGAATTCATCACTCCACACCAATGTGTAACCCGCCGGTACAGTTATAACATCACTGAGTTGAGTCACTGAGATCTCAGTGATGTTATTTCCATAAGAAAGATTCACAGTGCCTTTACGTGTTTCGGCAGAATCATTTCCCTTTACTTTGATGACTATTTCTGTCTCACCTTTCTTACCCTTTGCAGGTGTTACGGAGATCCAATCGGCACTTGGTGAGATCTCCCAATCGGAATTAGCTATAATAGCGATTGTTGCGGTTGATTCAGGTGCACCAAATATAACCGAGGTAGTTGAAGGAGTAGCTTTAGAAACAAATCCTTGAGTAAGTGACACTGATTTCAATGTCTTGCCACCTGAGTTAATGTCTATGACAGCTGAGCGTTCTTCGAATTCTTTGTTGGCTAAGATTGCCACTTTTACAGGTGTTGAAACATTCTTAATACCTCCGCTTGGTCTCAAAGTGACCCAATTTGCATCTGTTTTTATTGCCCAGTCGGCATCTGCCAATACTGTAAGTTCGAGTGTAGCTGCCTCCGGAGTTGCTGTAAGCGCATCAGGAGAAACAGTTACATTTACAGTTGTATTTACCGGAGCAGGTTCATCCTTACTTGTTTTGCTACATGCTTGAATAAGCGGGACAAATCCTGCCAATAAAATAAAAAATGATGTAAAACCAATTCTTTTCATATTTCTTATAATTGATAGGGGAGAGTTAGTTCATGTATTTTTTAAGGTAGAAGTCGATGTGTTGTAATCGAATGTTGCAAAATTAACCATTCATACAACTTTTTAGACACCTGATAGGTAAATGGTAAATTCATAAAGATTTAAATTGTTGATTATTAGATATTCTATTATAAGTTATAAGTAAATTCAAGTGTGGTATTTCAGCAGCTGCCTGTAAAAAATACGGTATAATTCGACTGTAAACATTGTTAAAATAATAAATCCCGGATATCTCAAATATGAAATAACCGGGATCCGTTATTTTGTTATGCTACCGAAACTCAGTTCGTTTACTTGCACTCGCAAAGCCAACTGATGGTACCGAGTGTCAACATACGAACTCAATCTGTAATTTCATCTTCGTTGTAAGATGTTCCGCTTTTATTGTTATAAACTGTACGGATTGACACATTCAGCATTCTTGCAATATCAGCACTCTTAGAAATGCCAAGTTTTCTTAGAGCGTAGATGCGTAACTTAGTGTTGAGTGTCTTGGTTTTCTCAATAGTTTCTGAGGAAACTTTATTTTCGGGACTTACCGTCATGTTATATTCTTCAATAAAACCGGGGAAAATAGATAATACGGTATTATCGAAGCTTTCGTAAAATCCCTGATATTGCTCCTTAATCAGTTCGGGATCGTTTATGAGTACTCCGAGGTCGTCAATTCTCTTAACTTTATATTTCTTCAGGAGCTTCTTTCTATAATCTTCAAAAGAATTGATATATTGTGCCGTCAGCTTAAATGCATAGGCTAACAGACTTAATTTTTGCTTGTTAGCTTCGTTCAATTCTCCATTAGCTTCTTTAAGAGACTGAATTGCCTCATTTCTTTCCTGTATGGAGGCGTCTCTTTCAATGATAGATTTATTCAGTTCATTGTTGGTGTCTGTCAAAAGATTACGCATCTTCTTGAGTTTATTGAATTCAACGACAATGAAAATAATACTGAATAACAACACCAAAGAGACAACAGCAAGGATGATAACGAGCATCGATAACCTCTTATCACGTTTTTCAAGTTCCATTCTATATGCGTCTCTGACTGTAGGAAGAACATCGGACAGGCTCACCATCCTGTAGCGATTATGATATAAATTAGCTTGGTTTACACTATAAAGAAGATAATTGTATGCACGCGAGAGGTGTCCCTGTTCAAAGAGATACGTAGCCAATTCCTGTAGTGCGGCAATTTCACGGTTAACAATAAGAGCGTCATATATCGCAGCCATAGTTTTGTATTTCACCATGGATTCACTATTGCCCAAAGATTAGTAATAACGAGCAAGCCAATAGGCATTTATTGCATTCTGCCTGCTTGCAATTGCCGATTTATCAACTGTTTCCTTTAAATCAGCTACATCGAGAGATTGAATATTGTCTGTCTGATTGTCAAGAGCAGTGGCTATAGGAACCCATAGCCAATCAGGTGAGGATGGAAGATTGAGAGCCTGAATTGAGTCGCGGTATTGATTTGCTTTAGTAATGTCTTCTTTCCACATCTTCTTATTGGAATTTATATACACAGCCCGCATAGAATATAAATAAGACAAACTTCCGAAATACATTGATTTCATCTCAGGACTAAGTTTCGAAGAATCAATGCTTTCGAGGAGTTCTTTTGTAGTGTCGAATAGGCCTTGGACAGTATAAATAAATGCTTCGTTAAGTTTCCATGTGGCAAGAAGGTCGTAGTCTTCGGGAGCTACTTTAGTTGCAAGTTTTCGCGTAGAAGTAGCATAGTAGAGTGCGGAATCGGAATCGAAAACAAGATATTCATCATATAATTGTCTGGTAAGTCCTATTTTTTCGGTATCGGTTTTTGCATTTGTGAGGGTATTTTTTAATCCCGCAATCCGTATCTCCTTTTCTTTTACCAAACTTTCATGATTTGATATAATTGAGTCAAGGCGCTGGAGCAACTTTTCATTCTCTTTAGGAACCGGATTGGCAGCATAAATGTGCAGGTTAGGAAAAGAAAGAAACAGTAAGCTTATGATGAGGTATGGTATAGATTTTTTAAACATCGCTTGTTGAAACCTGAAACATGATTAATTCAATTGCAAATTTAATCTTTACATGGGGTAATAAAATAGTTGCAAATTCATTTTAACGTATATTAACATTTTTACTTTTCTGCCATTATTACTAATCAATCTACTTTATTTGCATCATAGCAAAATGAGAGTGTAAAATCTAAATATTCAATCTTTTCAATTTACTTTTTATGAAGGGGAGGGATTGCTTAAATATTGGAATTCAAGGGTAATAAGAGTATTCGGAGGAGTCAATAATTTACCATTTAGTTACTGTATGCCCAGATTAATAAAGGTATTTATAAATTTGTATTCAGAGCAACCTAACAATGCATAATATGAATATTCGAAAAGAAATTTTGACCGCAGTATTTATCTGTTGGGCTCTTTGGGCAGGAGCTCAAAAGTCAATACCTGTCTATCTTGATGACTCGAAACCCCTTGAGGAGCGAGTTCAGGATGCCTTATCCCGAATGACCACTTCTGAAAAGATAGCTATAATCCACGCACAGAGTAAATTCAGCTCTCCGGGAGTTCAGCGTCTCGGAATTCCGGGTATTTGGTGTACTGACGGACCTCATGGAATACGTCCGGACGTGCTTTGGGATGAATGGGATCAGGCGGGAGCTACCAATGACTCCTGCGTAGCTTTTCCGGCACTTACTGCGCTTGCTGCAACATGGAATCCGGAAATGGCAGAACTCTATGGCGAATCAATAGGAGAAGAAGCGCGATATAGAAATAAAAATGTACTCCTCGGTCCGGGTGTGAATATTTACCGAACTCCTCTAAACGGACGTAATTTTGAATATATGGGAGAAGATCCATATCTCAGTTCCCAAATGGTTGTGCCCTATATTAAGGGCGTGCAGAAGAATGGTGTGGCTGCATGTGTGAAACATTATGCCCTGAATAATCAGGAAGTGGATCGCGACCATGTGAATGTGATAGTGGATGACCGCACTCTCTATGAAATTTATCTTCCTGCATTTAAAGCAGCTATCACAGAAGGGGGTGCATGGAGCATCATGCCGGGCTACAATAAATATAACGGTGAACATGCTTGTGAAAATCCTACTCTCCTGATCTCTATACTGAAAGATGATTGGGGATTTGACGGTGTTGCAATCAGTGACTGGGGTGCTGTGCATAATACCGAGAAAGTTGCTCAAAACGGTCTTGACATGGAATTCGGATCATGGACAAACGGACTTAACTGGGGCGCAAGTAATGCTTATGACGATTACTTTCTTGCAAAACCGTATGAAAAGCTAATTAATGAAGGAAAACTTCCTGTTTCTCAACTTGACGATAAGGCTGCAAGAGTGTTGAGGCTGATAATGCGCACGGAGATGAACCGTAACCGTCCCTATGGTTCGCTCAATAGCGATGAGCATTATGCAGCTGCCAGAAGAATTGGAGGTGAGGGTGTAGTGCTTCTAAAGAATGAAGGTAATCTTCTGCCTCTTTCTCCATCAAAAACAAAGAAGATTCTGGTGGTTGGAGAGAATGCCATAAAGATGATGACTGTTGGTGGAGGTTCTTCTTCTTTGAAAGTACAACGTGAGACACTGCCTTTAGACGGCATTAAGGAATATGCTGCGGATAATGGCATGGAAGTTGTTTATGAAAGGGGATATGTCGGCGATGTAACAGGAGAATACAATGGTGTTACAACAGGACAGGATCTAAAAGACAGTAGAAGTGCGTCTAAGTTAATTGAAGATGCAGTTAAGGCTGCCAAGGAAGCAGATGTTGTAGTGTTCATTGGCGGTCTTAACAAATCAGATCATCAGGATGCGGAAGGTAGTGATCGTACCGACTACAGTTTGCCATATAATCAGGATGCCGTGATAGAAGCTTTGGCAAAGGCTAATCCGAATTTGGTAGTGGTAGGACTTACCGGTAATGCCTATTCAATGCCATGGCTAAAGGATGTGCCGGCGGTAGTTCAGGGTTGGTATGGTGGTTCGGAGTCAGGTCATATTATAGCAGACGTATTATTTGGTGAGGTAAATCCTTCCGGGAAGTTGCCAATGACTTTTGCTAAAGAGCTCACCGATTATGCTGCCCACGCTTCGAACGATTCTGCTGTCTATCCGGGTAAAAATGGTGATGTGATTTATAGTGAAGGATTGAATGTAGGATACCGCTATACAGACAGGTTGAAAAAGGACAGGGTAAATTTTCCCTTCGGACATGGACTCAGCTATTCTACTTTCACTATCGGAAAGCCGACGGTTCAAAGTAATTATTTTGACGGTAAAGGTGTATTCTCTATTAGTGTACCGGTGACCAATACTGGAGATAGAGAAGGGGCAGAGGTTGTACAAGCTTACGTGCGCGATCTAAAGAGCAGTGTGGCACGACCTGAAAAGGAATTGAAAGCTTTTAAGAAAGTCGGGCTGGCAAATGGAGAAACCAAGGAGGTTACTCTTGAATTGGATAAATCATCCTTTGCATTTTATAATCCTGTTACCCGTTTGTGGACTGTTGAGCCGGGTAAATTCGAAATCCTTATTGGATCATCCTCCGGTAATATTTCCGCAAGGGTTCCGGTTGAGATTAAGGAATCCATAACATGGAGCGACTCAGTTAAATGATATTCTAACATAATAATTTAGCCAAAAGGGGAGTGAAGTCCGCTTTTGGCTGAATTATTTTTCAATGTCGATTGTATTATGAAACGCAATGCCGGAATACTGAAATTAATATATTTCAGATAATGGGATCGGAGCAAAATTGCTTTCTGCCACATTTCCCGCAGTGTGCTCCCCGCCACACACTGTCAAACTCCTCAATGGCAGACTCAACAAGGGAAATTTCGTTTGTTAATATACCTACTTCAAAATTGCGTCGGTTATTGCTTTTCATCCCTATGCCTGCCCCTGTTAAGTTGGCGGAGCCTATATAAACTGATTCAAAATCAAAAATTATCATTTTGAAATGTACGCGAGGACAGAGCATTCGTTCCAGGTCTGACTTAAGAATAGGGAATTTGTCAAAATCTACACGAAACGCCGGACCGGGTTCTTTAGCATGAATAAGTCTGATTTCTACACCTCTTTTCAGAAGTTTAGCGAGAACTCCAAGGAATGGTTCGGACGAGTTGGCGGATTTTACATGGAGATCCTTTATGTCGGCTGTGCCAATCCATAGTGATTTTTTTACGTTCGCCACTTTGCTGATAACTTTAGAGTAATGATCTATTCCGGAAATATACTCAATTGACATAAGTATAATCAATATTAAACGATCCTCAAAACAACCCGTAGGATCTTGTTAACGAATGCCAATTCTATATAAGAGGGTATTCTGCGAGTTATAATGAAGAAAGCAAGCTAAAGAATTCGTTGTCAACAACAACTTTACAAAAATAATATATTTATTCAACATAATCCTATACTTATCCTCCTTGGTAATTATATTCTTGGGGGAGAAGCTGAATATAATTTGCTTATTTCGTTCTCCAATAAATAACAGCTATTAATAATATTTTTTAAATTTGTGAATGATATGAAAAAGCTTAATATTATATGATGTAATAGTTAAGCTTAAGAATGATGGGTATGTGAATGTGGAATTATTGAGTAAATTTGCCGGTGTCTTTCCGGGAAAATGAATCCAGAACTTTCGAGTTCTGTCTCTAAAAATTAAATTTCAATTTATTATTAGAAGGGAATACGGATCTTCATAAATATTAAGATTATGAATATATCATTATATGACAATAGATATAAGAAAGAGGTTATAAATCTGATTTACCAATAGAATATCATTATCCCGATCGAAACTCCCTTCTATACAGACTGGATATTTAAAAGATTCCTAAAAATCTTTTAAATGGAATATCAAATGTCACGGATGTTTAGACGGATTGGTGGAAAACTTTCACCATGGTAGATTACGTTGGTTAAATTGATATTGGGAATAAAACGTTTCAGAGAATTCATGTCTTCTCTATGATCAGGACACGGCATCTTCGCCGCCTTTAGTTCTTATAGGTTAATTCCTTCGGGAGTACCCAAAACTGCATCAACTTCTTTGGCTATTCGATGGTTTCTGCACTCTTTAAAATAATGTGCAACCCTAATTTGTGGAAAAATAAACTTTCCTTAATTTTGCAAAAAATTATAAGATGACCCAACTCATAACTCCTCAGACAAGCAATGTATTTGCTACCTGCTTTCATAAAGCCGGAGGCGAAAGCTCCTTTTATGTAAGTGAAAACGCTTTGGTATATGTAGCTGCAGGAATATTGGAGGTATTAATCGACGGCGAAAAGGTGGCAACATTTGGCAAAGGAGAATGTGTGTTCGTGCGTAAAGACCATCGGATGACCCTTGTCAATCCTACTGTCGCTGAAATAGATCACCATCTGACGGTTTTTCTTTTCTTCACTCGTCAATATCTTTTCGATTACTATAAAACTCTTCATAAGCTTGATCTTCCTCAAAGTGTAGAGAGAAGTAAAAAGAGTTTTCTTCCCATTCCCTCATCCTCCCTCCTGACCAGTCTGTTCGATTCCTTTAAACCTTACTGGGAGAAAAAAGAGAATCCCAAGTCACATTGGCTCAAGATAAAAGTGCTGGAAGCTATACGTCTGCTATTACTTCTCGATAAATCTGTATATGCCTCTCTATTCGATTTCACGAGTCAATGGAGAATAGACATAATGGATTTCATGGAGCATAATTTTAAATACGACCTTTCATTGTCCGAACTTGCCAATTACACAGGTCGAAGTCTGGCTACATTCAAACGTGATTTCCATAAACTTGCTGACATGTCTCCTGCCAATTGGATAATCGAACGCAGACTACGTGAAGCTCATCATCTTATCCAGTCCACAGACTGGTCAATATATAAGGTGATGGAAACAGTCGGTTTTAAAAACTTCTCCCATTTTTCTCGTCGTTATAGAGGTCGCTATGGACTAACCCCCACTCAAACACGAGCCAATAGGGAGTTGAGCCGTAGAGAACAAAAATATGAGCCGTAGAGAACAATTGATTTCTGAAGATTATTCGTTATAATTACAGAAACACAAAAAATAAGAATTATGGAAAAGTTTATTGGATCACATTTCATTTATACTTATGCCAATGGATGGACATATGAATTTTACGTAAAGAACGAAAATACTGTTGATTACCGTATACATAGTGGTATGGTCGGAGGTCGTTGGGTACGCGATCAAAAAGCTGACATTGTAAAACTCGCCGAAGATGTATATAAGGTGTCATGGACCGAACCAACGGGTACAGATGTAAGCCTCAACTTTATGCCTGAGCAGAACAAGCTTCATGGTGTGATCTTCTTCCCGAAATGGGTAAAGGAACATCCTGAAATCACGGTATGTTACCAGAACGACTTCATCCCACTCATGGAGGAAAGTAGAGAGAAATATGAAACGTATCCTAAATATGTCGTTCCTGAGTTTGGAGATATTTTCTATCAAACTAATGAGGGTCCCAACAATGAAAAAGTAATTTCTCAGGCTCCTTACGATGGAATGGTTGAGGACATCGTAAGCGGTAAATTGAGTTTCAAGGAATAAGGATATCATTTCCAATCCTAAGAAAAGATCTTTTCTTTAGTAATAATAAGAGTGGAATCAACACGATTGAATTCCGGAAATTAATCAAAAAGAGAGGTTTGAGTGGGAAACTGTCGAACCTCTCTTTTTATCCGCATATAGGCGGAAGGTGGCTAAAGAAATATACCAGATAAGATGGAGATCGAGAATCTTACCTTTGTCGAGGCAATCTTCGGGGAACGTGTGATGATACCGATAAAAGACCGCTGGGGATGAGTAATAGCCTTTACCGGTAGATATATCGGTTCTAACTCAAACCCACACAAGTATATCAATTCTCCAAATTCTGCCATTTATAGCAAAGGCAACTCGATATTTGGCATAGACAAAGCCAGCC
>CAZXHO010000051.1:0-2008 GCA_964640365.1 uncultured Sangeribacter sp.
CAGACATTTCCGTTGTTGGCCGTCCAAGTTGGGTGACGCTTATCGAGACCCTTGGAGATAAGTTTGGAGAGAATAATGTAATTATTCCCTCAAGGGTATGGTTTGATCCGGAATCCCCAACAAGTACTAAATTCTCATCGAAATTCTCCGATCTTTTTGGAGGTACCCCGGTTAAATCATTCCCTAATTACGCTGCAAGCGGTTATGATATCGCCAAGTTCTTCATACCTTCCACTGCCTCTAACGGTGGAGATTTCAACAAAGGTTTCACAGGCTCCTCCCAAGCTTCGGTTCAGCACGATATCAAACTTGAACGAGTAAACAATTGGGGAGGCTTCATCAATCCTATAGGTTATCTTCTCAAGATGCGAAACGGTGGGTATATTGAAAAGGATCTGATTAAATGATGCTATATTTATGAGGCTTAAGAATAGATCTCTTGCACTTGGCATCATAATGATGGCCTTGGCATTTATTACACCTACCCTATCGGCACAGACACACTATAATTCCAATGTAGCTATTGGTGTAAAAGGTGGTGCGACTATGTCTGAAGTATTTTTTAATCCTTCGGTGAGACAGAAATTACATCTTGGAATGACCGGAGGTGTAATGATTAGATATGTCGAAGAAGATCATTTCGGTTTGATCGGAGAAATTAATTTTGTACAAAGAGGTTGGGCTGAAAATTTTGAAAAAGCTCCCTATAATTATAGCAGAACCCTAA
Source organism: uncultured Sangeribacter sp. (assembly GCA_964640365.1). GTDB lineage: Bacteria > Bacteroidota > Bacteroidia > Bacteroidales > Muribaculaceae > Lepagella. The sequence continues at coordinate 728 of CAZXHO010000051.1, forward strand.
ATTATGTTGAGATTCCGGTTATGGCACATATTTTCTTCGGAAGAAGGGGTAGATTTTTCTTCAATGCAGGTCCACAAATCGCTTTCTTTTTGAGCGAATCGACTAAAGCAAATTTTGACCCAAAGGAAATGTCGACTTTACCAAATTTTCCATACAACAATCGAATGAACCAACAGATGTTGATCGATGTGTCTCAAAAGATTGACTACGGAATTTCGGCTGGTATCGGTGGTGAATTTAATCTTAACAAAAGAAATTCTATTTCTTTAGAAGCAAGATTTTATTATGGACTTGGTAACATTCTTCCTTCAAAACGCACAGATACGTATCATGCCTCCAACCAGATGACCATCTCTGCTTCTGTCGGTTATTGGTTCAGGATTAAATAAACCAATAGCTACCATCATCCAAATATAGCATTCAGCTACTACCCAAAAAGATAATACATAATAACAAGTATATGTCTATGCCTCTTATTGAGACTATGGATTCTTGTTTACGATATTAGACAGCCAATCATAACAGACTGCCGGATTCCAATATAAAATGAATCCGGCAGATTGTTATTATTAAAGAATTTATATCTTGTCCTTAAATCCGAACAGTTTAATGAATATAGGAAATAGGTTAAACTAAAAATTATAAATTTAGGAGAGAAAGATAAACGAGCACTGCCGGCATAACAAAGAGCAATGAATCTATCCTGTCGAGAATTCCTCCATGACCCGGAATCAGATTACCGGAATCTTTAATATTCAAAGATCTTTTAATCATTGATTCCACAAGATCGCCCCATGTTGAGAAAATGCAGACAACCGCACCAACTCCAAGCCATCCGCCAAGTCCGATATTTAGTCCGAAGAAATCTGACCAAAGACATCCGAACAATGCCGAAGCGCCCAGATCGAATGCAAGACCACCAAAGAATCCTTCCCATGATTTTTTCGGAGAAATCCTTTCGAACAAACGATGCTTGCCAAGAGTACTTCCTACCAAAAACGCTCCTGTATCATTAAGCCATATCAATATAAAAAGTGCAAGAATTGCATTTAGATGCCAGATATCGGCAAGAAGAACCATAAGACCTAAAGGAAGACCAATATAGATCTGAGACATGAATGATTTTGCCATATCCTGCAACGGCGTGTCGCTGCGCACATAGAGCTGCAGAATCATTCTGCAGAGCATAACAAAAATCCATACGACTAAAGGGAATAACATCCAACCGAAAACCAAAGAAACAGCACCGACTGCATCGAGAAGGAAAAAAGGAATGGTATA
>CAZXHO010000051.1:2018-10964 GCA_964640365.1 uncultured Sangeribacter sp.
GTCAGCCAGTTAAATGGAGTAAAACCCCAGAGTATACAACCCACGATTATCCCGACATATATTAATCCGGATACCGTGCGTGTAATCAGTTTTTTCAGATTCATAGGTTATAAATTATAATAAGTAGCTTCTAAAAGTACTATTAAAACTAAGCGGGAGGAGAGGAAAAGTCGCATATTCTCCTGATAATACCTAATCACCTATCAGTTTCCAAAAACCTTGTGTATTAACCGATATCATCCTAAAGAGATACAAGGCGATTAATTTTTGAGAAAAGATTAATTGCCGCCTAAGAGTTATATATTGATGCAAAAATACAAAAAAACTATTAATCTACGATATTTGCTTCAAATTATTCTCAAGTCACTAAAAATTATTTCTGTAATATAACAAATGTATAAATAAAAAAGCAGTCTTAGGTGCTCTTTGAATGCACTTAGACCGCTTTCTGAAAAAGTTAAAAGTCTTTTTGCTTATCATCCGCATTGGTATATAGTTCTAAGAACCTAAACCATACGGTCTTATATTTCTGATAAGGTTTTATTAATATTAAATTCCGAATGTGAATCCTAAGGTAAGAGGATTAAAATTAATTGAATTATATACATCCATCACATTTACAGGAGAATAACGTACATAAAGACCGATTGTTTTGCAAAAAGATACGGTAGCAAAGAAATCAAGAGAGACCTTTTTAATACCGATATTTTTAGAGAAACTATCTTTTCGTGCCCCATTTTCGGTCCATACTGACTTGATAGAGGCATAAGTATTAAAATCTAAAATAGGGCCAACTTTTATAGATAACGATGATCTTGGAATATTATACTCGTAGAGTAATGGCAACTGCATACTGAAAACTTTAAGACGTGAAAATCTTCCTTTGACGGTCGCCGGATACCTCTCTACTGTTAATCCTCTGTCCCCATTAGTAGTTAAAAATTTATCTGAAGTGGTGATTTTATAATTACGCCAGTCGAAACCAAAACCCAAAGAGACTCTCGACCTGTCGAATGCATAGTAAATCTTAAGGCAACTTAGCCAGCTTATTTCAAAAGATTTTGACCATTGTAAACCGGTGTCACTGCCTTGTCCTATAGATTTTGTCAATCCAATACAAACACCGTCGAAAGACAATCCCCATTTCTCATGCTTTTTCTGTTTAATGATATTCCTATTCATCCACCATCCGGTGTTAGGCTCTTCATAACTATTGGTTTTAACCGATGAATCAGGAGAATAACCTGTAAAGATCGAAGCCACAGTTTCATCATCTTCTCCAATTTTCCTAAGCTCAACCAAAGTACCGGATGTATTCTCAGTCAATATTACTTTTACAGGTTCCTTTACGTGTAAAATGGTATCTCGTACTTCTACTGCCGACAAATGGAACGATAAGAGAAAGAGACTTGTGACGAGAACTATAAACTTATATATTTTTTCCATAACTGAATTCAAGCTACAAATTAAAAATTAGAGATTTAATAAATTAATACCTACAGACCAACCCTTTATATGCGGGCCATAGGAATCTGAAAACAGATCGAAAGGAGACCATGAAGCATAAAATCCAATCCCTTTTACAGAAATCGTTGCATACAACTCGCCGTTGAAAAGATTCTGTTGAATACCTTTATATTTTCTGTTGGACATTCCTTCATTATGTTTCAGCTTAGTTGATGCCTTAGCATATGAATTGAGATTCACACAAGCCCCTACCGAGAAAGATCCGGATCTGCCCAAAGGAAGAGTCAATGAAACCGGAAACTGAAATCGCCATATATCAAGTCTTGATTTATCCATTCTTTCTCCTTCTTCAAGAGGTAGCAACATCATATTGTCTCCTTCCATAGCATATTTAAAGCCATCTTGAGCAAGCAATCTTATCATCCCCGTTCCGATGCCGACGCTGAAAGTGGGAGTGTATTTGCCATGATTCCAAGAAATTCCGAATATTTGACGCATTCCCAATTCAAAGCAATCCTTTACTCTCGAATTATCTCCATAATTAAATCGCCAACCCCAATATAAATTATTGAAACCGGTAAAATGTCTCCTTATTTTATTACGTCGGGTTATAGTATCACATTTCTTTCCTATTCTAAGAAAAGGAAGATTCACATCCCAAGATTCCGAAAGTTCTATATCTTGTTCTTTCTGTTTTTCCAGCACCTCAATTTCATAGTAATAATATTTTCTCTGTAATAGAGAATCATCCATATTTACAATCAATTTCGTTTTTGCACCATTTTTAGTAATAATCACCTCATTAGCTTCGGGAATTACTTTGATGGTGTCTTGGGGATTCTGAGAGAAAATGCTCTGGCAGCATATCATGCATATCACTGTAAGAGTGAAGAATTTAATTATTTTCATATTTATAGCGGATTGATATGTCTTAATTCATGATTAATTTATTTGATGAGAGACTTTACTTCCTTTTCATCAAGGTTACCCTCGATAAAAATCAAGGTCGTCTTTTCTACCCCTTTAGGTCGTTTATTAAGAAAAAGAATATATTTTCGCGAAGTTTGTTTTCCACCCATTGAATAAAATCCGAAATATAATTCTCCATCACGATATGAAACTTCTTTATTTTTGGCAGAAGTTCCGTCCTTGGAGACAGCTCTGGCGATTTTATCCGATAATTCACTGTTATTGACCACAGAGATGCTTTTATATATCTTCACTGCACCCTTTTCGCGACTATCAGAGCTCACACTTACGAGGGTAACATCCCCCATTTTGCCATAAGAGTCAGTGAAAAACTGGGCTATGTTCAGATCATCTTGAGCAAAAGATGAACCGACAGCCGTCACTAACATGATTACTATTACAAATATTCTGTTCATAATAATTCATCATTTAATACGTCCCGGAATTCTCCCAAGTCGTTTGAAATAGTAATATTTACATTTTCTTGAGCATCAGACACTTCATTTAATTGTGCTTCTATCAAAGATAGAATTTCAGCTTTGTTTTCAATTCTTTCTCCTCCGACGTAAGCATAGTATGCTTCATGCTTGGCAGAGGTATCTTTAAATGAGAATGTCAGTATCGCAGCTATAGATAAAAGCACTGTCACGGCGGCTGCTGTGTTGAGCAAGATCTGTCTCCTTGTCTTTCTCTTTTCCTCGTTTATTACAGATTTCAATGGTTCAATACGGGTGTAACCCATAATAGCCAGAATCTCGTCAGCTGCGGGGTCTCTGCCAAATCGTGACAAAGATTCCTTCAAAAGCAGCTTCTCTTCCTCTATCGAAGTAAGCGCTTCAAAGTATTTTTCTATTAAATTATGAAATTGTTTGTCATCCATTTTCATTAATCTTTTTGGTGTGAATTATAAAGAGACCGGAGAGTTTTACGCGCCCTTGATACTATAAGACGGACATTACTTTCAGAAAGTCCATAACACTGTGCGAGATCTGAAAACTCCCATCCATCTCTGTCACGGTGAAAAAGGAGTTCTTTGTCACGCGCAGAAAGATGAATTGAGGCAAGCCGGTCTACAGCATTATAAACCTCTGTAATACCATTATCTTCCTCAGTATCCTCCGGCATTTCCTTAATGCCATCAATTGGCACTGAAGAGTGAGAATTATGCTTGCGGATACCGTCAATTCTTATGTTTCGCGCAGTAGTAAGAAACAAGGCTTCCGGATTTGCCTGTATTTCTATATTGTCTTTTCGTATCCAGAGACGGCAAAAGGCATCCTGCAATGCGTCTTCTGAATCCTCTTTATCCGTAGGAGAATTGGTCCTTAAAGAGAATTTTTGACGCACTTTCTTAAAAGCCGATATGATATTTTCTCCGTTCATCTGTATCTAATACGAGGCATTATCGGAATTTGCAACAAATTTAACCCAATATTTTTAAGTGATTGTGGAAATTATCCTAATTCCGGGATTATGATAATATTCAAACTTTCTATTTTTTCATTAAATTACACTGCAAAACAGCGAATTAGACTGAAAAGTATTCAAAAAAGTATGTCGATAAATTTTTTACTTTTCAAATAGGTCATTAAAATGTATGTTAAGAGTTCCTGAATAATTTTAGAATCTTGATACTTCAAGTTTGTATAATACGCAGCAATTCATTATTTTTGTAGCAATAATAACTATTCAGAAAATCTGATAAAATACCAAAGTATGAAACGGATTGCATTCTATTCTTTGTTATTCGCAGCCGGCATTTCTTCTGCAGCAGCAGAAAATGCACCGAAATGGCTTCGCGATGCAGCCATATCCCCCGATGGAAAGACAGTGGCCTTTACATATAAGGGAGATATCTTTACTGTTCCAACCTCAGGTGGAGAGGCAACACAGGTAACCTCAAACCAAGCGTTTGATGGCACTCCCATATGGAGCAAAGACGGTAAAAACATTGTCTTTTTAAGTAATCGTGATGGCTCAGATGATATTTACATTACCTCTGCCAAAGGCGGTACTCCCAGAAGACTCACAACAAGCAGTGGCAACGAAAAGCCTTTAACCTTCCTCAACGACTCCATTCTCCTCTTCAGTGCATCTAATCTTCCGGGAAGAACAACTGCACGCGCTCCATTCTCAACTCAGGTATATCAGATAAATGTCAATAGACAAAATCCACGTCCGCGCCTGTTCCTTTCACAACCGGTTATTACCGCAGATGCAAATGACGCTGGTGAAATCCTTTATCAGGATCGTAAAGGCGTGGAAGATATTCTCCGCAAGCATGAGCGTTCTTCAGGCACAGCCGACGTTTGGTTGTACAAGAACGGTAATTTCTCTAAACTTACTTCCTTCAACGGTGGTGATCAGTCTCCGGTATGGGGTAAAGGCGATACATTCTATTATGTAAGCGAGAAAGATGGCACTCTGAATGTATTTGAAGCTAATATTTCTAATAAATCTGAAAAACAGCTTACAAAATTCACTAAACATCCGGTGCGTTCACTCTCATCATCCGATAATGGTTTATTGGCATTCTCATGGGATGGTGAAATTTATACTTTGCAGCCGGGTTCAGAACCGCAAAAACTGAATATCTCCATCACTGCTGATGAATATGATTCAGATCTCGTAAAACGTTACGTTAATTACGGGGCTTCCGACATCGCGGTTTCACCCGAGGGAAACGAAGTTGCTTTTATAATAAGAGGTGATGTTTATGTTACAACTACCGATTATAAAACAACCAAGAGAATCACTGACACCCCGGCACAGGAAAGAACAGTTTCTTTCTCTCCCGATGGTAGAACTCTCGTATTCGACAGCGATGTAGACGGTATTTGGCAGCTGTTTACAGCAAAGATTAAGAATGACAAAGAAAAAGAATTTGCTTATGCCACTGATTTGGTAATCGAACCGCTATACAAATGTGAGACTTCTGCCATGCAGCCTCAGTTCTCACCTGACGGTAAGAAAGTTGCTTTTCTCGAAGACCGTACTGCTCTTAAAGTGATCGATCTGGCTACCAAAAATGTGACTACAGCGCTTGACGGTAAATATAATTATTCTTATTCTGACGGCGACATACCTTTTGCTTGGAGTCCCGACAGCAACTGGTTGCTAATTTCTTATATAGGAGATGGTGGCTGGAACAATACAGATATCGCTCTTGTGAAAGCAGACGGTTCTGAAGTTGTAGACCTCACCGAGAGTGGTTATGCAGATAATAATCCCAAATGGGCACTCGATGGAAAGGCTCTTACCTACACCACCGGCAGATACGGTATGAAAGCTCACGGTTCATGGGGCAACCAGCAGGATATTGTAATCATGGTGCTCGATGATGAGGCTTGGGATCAGTTCAATTATACTGAAGAAGAAGCCAAACTGGCAGATAAGGCAAAAGACGAGGCTAAAAAAGAGACTGAAAAGGCAAAGGATGACAAAAAAGGCAAAGGTAAGAAAGATGCTAAATCAGAAAAGGTTGAAAAACCTGCAACAAAACTCGACCTTGCCAACAGACGCTACAGAACAAGACGTCTCACCAACAGATCATCCAACCTTTATGATTACTTCCTGTCTCCTAAAGGCGATAAATTATATTATGTTGCCGCAGCTACTGAAGGCGGTTGGAACATGAATGTTGTCGATCTTAAAAAAGGTGAGACTAAAGTTCTTCTTAAAGGAACTTCCGGAACTCTCTATCCTGATAAAAAAGGTGAAAATCTATTCGTAATGTCTTATAACGGAATTAAGAAAGTTCATCTTTCCAATTCTGAAGTAAAGGATGTGGAATTCGATGCTCCCTATGATAGGAAACCTTCTCTTGAACGTGCTTATATGTTTGATCATATGGCAAAGCAAGTGAAAGATAAATTTTATGATGAAAACCTTCACGGTGTAGATTGGGATTATTATACTTCACACTATCGTGAATTCCTCCCCTACATCTCAAACAATAGAGACTTTGCAGCTCTTCTCAGTGAGGTGCTCGGAGAACTCAATGCTTCTCATACAGGTGGTAGATATTATGGTAATGGCGCTCCCCTCTCCACTTCTTCTCTTGGCGCATATTTCGATGAGGATTATGATGGTGACGGTCTGATGATAGCTGAAATCTTCCCGAGAGGACCTCTTGCATCCAAAGCTGCCGACATTCAGGTTGGAGATATTATTCTTGCCATTGACGGTGAGAGAATTCTTCCCGAAACTGATTACTTCCCATTATTGGAAGGTAAAGCCGGAAAGAAAGTGCGTCTTGAAGTACGTAAAAAGAATGGCACTACTACCTATCCAACTGTGAAACCTATCACTATCGGTGGTCAGTCAGAAATGGCATATCAGCGTTGGATTGAGCGCAATGAGCACATAGCTGACAGCCTTTCAGATGGTAAGATCGGATACGTGCATGTAAGAGGCATGAATACAGATAGCTTCCAATCTGTCTATGACAGACTTCTTGGAAAATATAGAAATTGTGATGCAGTAGTGGTTGACACCCGCTACAATGGTGGCGGATGGCTTCACAATGACCTTGCAGTTCTTCTCAACGGTAAAGAATATGTTACATTCAAGCCACGAGGAAGAGAAATTGGTCACGAGCCATTTGCACAATGGACTAAGCCGTCAGTTATGCTTGTAAATGAATCCAACTATAGCGATGCACATGGTTCACCATATGCTTTCCAGGCACTCGGAATAGGTGAAGTAGTAGGCGCCCCTATCCCCGGAACCATGACTGCAGTTTGGTGGGAAAATCAGATAGACCCGACTATTGTATTCGGAATTCCTCAAGTGACTAATGTTGCTGAAGACGGTACTATTCTCGAGAATACTCAGCTTAATCCTGATGTAATCATCTATAACCTGCCTCTGGATGTAGAAAACGGTATAGATGCACAGCTTGAGGGAGCAGTTCGCCGTCTGATGGAAAAGACTAAGAAATAATCAGAATAAAACAAACTGTTTTCCGTTAATAAGACAGGCAGTCATGACAATGACATTTCATGACTGCCTGTCTTTTTGCATATATGATTATCTGACATTTCCCGGATAGCTAATATCGCACTACATTATCCATTGTACTAACATAAGTTATGATACCATTCACCCACCTGCATGTACACTCTCAATATAGTCTACTGGACGGTAAGGCATCTATTCCTGAACTGGTCGATAAGGCAATTGCCGACGGAATGAAAGGAATTGCCCTGACTGACCATGGAAATATGTTTGGGATTAAGGAATTCTATAATTATGTCAATAAAAAGAATTCCGGTAAACCCGATGAGGAAAAATTCAAACCTATCCTTGGGTGTGAGATGTATGTTGCCAGGGAAAAGATGACAGACCGGAAAGACAAAAGTGACAACGGCTACCATCTTATCGTTCTTGCAAAAAATGATAAGGGTTACCACAATCTGATAAAGCTCGTCAGCAAGGCATGGACAGACGGCATGTATTACAAACCGAGGACAGATCGCGAACAGCTTGCGCTACACCGCGAGGGTCTGATAGTTTGTTCTGCTTGCCTTGGAGGTGAGGTGCCTCAATTTATCATTCACGATGATCTCAAAGCGGCCGAAGAGAGAATCTTATGGTATAAAGAGACATTCGGCAGTGACTATTACCTTGAACTTCAACGCCATGAAACTTTTAAAGAAAATTCCAACAGGGAAGTTTATCCTCTTGAAGAGAAAGTGAATAAGGTTTTGCTCGAGATGGCTGCCAAGCATGATATAAAAGTCATAGCCACCAACGACGTACATTTCACGTTCGAAGATGATGCTGAAGCTCATGACAGGCTAATTTGTGTTTCTATGCAAAAAAGGTTCAATGAGCCGAGAATGCATTATACGAAACAAGAATGGCTGAAATCTCCAGAGGAGATGAATAAAATTTTTACCGATGTTCCTCAGGCTCTTGCAAATACACAAGAAATTCTTGATAAAGTTGAGTTTTATTCTATCGATCACGGTCCAATTATGCCGAACTTCGCCATTCCGGAAGAATTCGGTACTGAGGAAGAATACCGCAAAAGACTTACGGAAGAAGATCTCTTCAATGAATTTACACGTGATGAGAATGGTAATGTTGTCCTCTCCCAAGAGGAGGCGGAAAAGAAAATCAAACGTCTCGGAGGTTATGACAAGCTATATCGCATAAAATTTGAGGCAGATTATCTTGAGAAACTTACTTGGGAAGGAGCAAAGGAAAGATATGGTGACCCGCTTCCCGAAGATGTAAGAGAGAGATTGAAATTCGAACTCTACATTATGAAAACAATGGGTTTCCCGGGATACTTCCTTATCGTGCAGGATTTTATCAACGTCGCTAAAAAGCAATTGGGAGTAAGTGTAGGTCCCGGAAGAGGTTCGGCTGCAGGAAGTGCGGCAGCATATTGTCTGGGCATCACTCAGATCGACCCAATTAAATATGACCTTCTTTTCGAACGTTTCCTCAACCCCGACCGTATCTCACTTCCCGATATAGATGTGGATTTTGATGACGACG
>CAZXHO010000052.1:0-2307 GCA_964640365.1 uncultured Sangeribacter sp.
CGGTTCATGGTGAGACGTACCAATTATGATTCCCATTTCGTCAGCGATACGGCTGTTTTCCGCATCATCGGCATAGAAAGCCCATGCCCACATGGCAGGCCACAGGAAATTGGCACGAAGTCTCAACAGAAGTTCAAAGACTCGTCCGTAGAAGCGGTGGTCGCCGTAGTCTGTACCGTAAGTATTCTTCACCCATTGCATGAGGCAGGGACCTTCGTCGTTGAGGAAAATACCACGGTATTTCACGGCAGGTTCACCGGCGGTATAGTAACCGTTCCGAAGATAAAGCGAATCATGGTGTTGGGATGTTACATCTGCCCAGTCATACCAAGGAGAAACTCCTATCTGTTCTGAAATCTCATATATTCCGTAGATGGTGCCGCGGCGGTCGCTCCCTGCCACTACCAAAGCCTTCTCCATGCCCGGATAAGGGTTGTCAATTGTTGTTAAGACGTATTTCTCATACTTCCCCTTCAGTTCTGCCTCATTAAGCTTGCCGGATTTGAAGAGAGCCTTAATCAAAGGACTTTCCACAGAACCAGCCACAATAGCAAATGGAATTTTATTGGCATCCGGTATATCGGTAATAATTAATTCAGCCGGAATACCGCACACGCGCGCGAAATCTTCGGCAAGATTCCCGGCTGCTATGTTGATTCCCGGAAGATCTTTCCCGCTTAGCATAATGGGAGCGGGAACGGGCGAGCCGTCAGCCTGTCCGATAAGAGGGAAAGATTTCGGCACGTATACTGATGAGGTTATGCCACGGTTATCAAGAGAAAAAGCGGAAAGTACAGTAGAAATAACTACTACTGCAGTGCACAGACATCTAAGCAGGTTAGTACGGAACATTGATGAAAAATTACAAGGTTAAGTGGTTCTCAGGCATTTTTATTGCCGCAGAATGCAAAGTTAGGAAAAAGATTGCATATCCATATGGAATCGTGTATCCCATAAGTTTCGTTATGTAATTTATGGATTACGTTATGTAAAAAAATCGTTATAAATAGTATTATTTGCTTTTTTTTGGAAAGCAACTTAGTTTGATAAATGTAAATTTTGTTTAAATTTGCAGATGAATAGAAACGATTAAAATTATTTCCGCCATCGTCGGCAAGAGGTGCCGAGGTGCGATATTTAGCCTGACACCATGCAAAGACTTATCATATTGTTGATTTCCTTCATAGCTTTTCTACCCGGCGTGATAAGGGGAGAAGGTGCCCAACGCACGGCCCGATTGTTTAATGAGCCGTCGGCTGTTGCGGGAGAGTATACAGGTTTCTGTCAGGATCATGACGGATTTCTGTGGATAGGTACCGACCGTGGACTAATCCGTTTTGACGGAAACAAGTATGACATTTATGCCCATAACGATGAGGATCCCGGCTCATTGAGCGACAGCAGGGTATTGGGTGTAATCTGTGATTCGAAGGGGAGAATTTGGGTAGGCACCGCCAACGGGCTCAACCTATATGACGCCAACACCGATACCTTTAAGGTGATAGAAATTCCTCAAAGAGATTTTTACGGTTATATCATAGCACTCAGCGAGCAATCGGATGGACCGGTGACGTTCATTGTGTCGGGAGTGGGTATATATTTCATAGGTGAAAACAAAGGAGATCCAGTGGCTGTGCGCTATCTCCCGGGGATTGTTTCTGAAAAGGAATTCAATTCGATTGTATGTGCTAAGAACGGCCGTATTTATCTGGGTACTCACTATGGATCCGTGGCATCTGTGGCTCCGAACGGTCAAGTCACCATGATAAAAGTTTCGGAAACTTCATATATTAGAGATCTTGCCTTGGAAAGCGATGGTAATCTCCTTGTAAGTACTCTGAATGATATCTACAGGATAGAGCCGGCCGGCGATAAACTGACTCATCTTACATGCGCGCGTAACATAGATATAAACCGCCTTTCCAATTCGGCGAATGGTAGGGTATACGTGGCAACCGCAGGCGATGGACTTTGGGAAATTCCTACCGGTTCCTCACTTGTGAATGTAACGTCTGATTTATACTGCCCGTTTCTGAATTTGAATACGGCAAAGGTTGGTGCAGTTTATTCGGCGCCTGACGGAAATTTGTGGCTGGGGTGCAATTATTACGGCATTGTGATGGTGCCGGGCAAACAGATTCCGTTCCTCTATCGCAAGCTGGTTGATACGTTTCCGGATTTCGGTGGAGGACTTAGTGCTTTGTCTGTGTGGCAAGGGAATGTACTTGCCGGACTCGATGAGGGACGTCTGGCTCTCTTCACCCCGGATGGAAAACTCAAAATGCACACGGTTGTGCCCACCGGGGG
>CAZXHO010000052.1:2317-10949 GCA_964640365.1 uncultured Sangeribacter sp.
CTTCGATAGAGGTGACAGACGAGCAGAAAGCACTTATCGGAGTGGCAAACGAAGGAGTCTGGGAACTTGATCTTACAACCGGTGGACTTAGGAAATTAGTTGAAATACCCGGCACATATCCTTCTATTGTGATCTGTGAAGGGAAGGGCGACGATCTGTTCATAGGTGTCCACGGCGCCGGTCTGCTCCGTTATAACAGACAAAACGGCCAGAAGACCTGGCTTCCGTATGATCCTGACGGTAATAAGCTTACGAATCCATATATTACCTCACTTCAGCGCACGCCCGACAATAAGATCTGGATAGGACTTTACGGGGGCATAGCTTGTTATGACCTTAATACTGACACCCTGTTGGAAATCAATCAAGAGCCGTTCCTTAAAGGAGCTTCATTTGCTTTCGTTCCGGCGGGAGATGGTTCGGTAATGGTTGGCACGAGTCACGGACTGATGCATTTTCATCCTGAAAAAGGCCTTTTGAGGAAATATACTACCAGTGACGGGCTCACCGATAACGATGTGCGTTCCATAGTGATTGACGATAAGGGAGGAAAGTGGATGGGAACCATGAGAGGGCTCTCTTACATGACTCCTTCAAACGATAAGATACTGTCATATTACGGTGGCTACGGACTTGTGGAGACATCGTTCAACCATATTAGCTATTCTCCATCAACGCGCCGTGTTTATTTGGGTAGTAATCTCGGGATCACTTCCTTCTTGCCTGATTCTGTGCCGGCGCCCGGCTTTGGGAACAATATAAAGGTGTCGGCTTTATATCTCAAAGGTCAAAGACTCAGTCCCTCTTCCCATGAAGGCAGTCATTTCATGATTGACGGAAGTCTGACAAGTCCGGAATGTCTTTATCTCCCTTACAAAGATAACGCATTGACACTGTGTCTTTCTACAATGGATTTCCGGGATGCTTCCAACGTGCGTTACATATGGAGACTACATGGAAATGACGAGTGGATGAAGACGGCTCCGGGAGAGAACCTGATCTATCTCCCACACATGGATCCGGGAGAATACGATTTGGAAATAGTCGCGTTGGAAAATAATGTAACATCAGCAACTACACACATCCGTCTGCATATCTCAACACCGTGGTATATGTCGGTTTGGGCAAAGTTGATTTATTTGTTGGTATTTATAACTTTGCTCGTGTTGGGATGGCTTTTGCTGATGAAAAAACGCGAGGAAAAGATCAACGATGCCAAGATAAAATTCTTTATCGATGTCTCGCACGATATTCGATCTCCGATGACTTTGATTCTGAGCCCTCTCGAATCGTTGCTTAAAGAACCGTTCGACAACGATGTCAAGTCAAAGCTTCAGATAATGCACCGCAATGCCCAGCGAATTCTTAGCCTTGTAAACCAATTACTTGAGATTCGTAAACTGGAGAAGGGAAAGATGAGGCTAAGCTGTAAGCTCACAAACCTGAATAGTTTTGTGCAGGAGCTTGTGGATATGTTCGGCACACAGGCAGCCGATAAGAAGCAGACTCTCACTTTTGAAGGTGATCCGGATATGGGTGAGATTTGGCTGGACCGCGACAATTTCGACAAGATACTTGTCAACCTCATTTCCAACGCTAAAAAGTATACACCTGAAAAAGGTAATATTGATGTTCGTGTTTCTACGGTTTATGATGATCGTCTAGGGCAATGTGCAAGCGTCAGCGTTAAGGATACCGGCGTTGGACTTGACAATAAGACGCAGGCAAGAATTTTCGAGCGCTTCTACAGGGTGCGCGATGTTAACGATCATAATATTCCGGGATTTGGAATCGGTCTCGACCTGTGCCGCCGCCTCGTAGAGTTGCATCACGGTGAAATTAAGGGAAGCAACCGCGAGGATGGTGTCAAAGGAAGTATTTTCACGGTGCTTGTGCCGATAGAAGAATCATATTATGCTGATGAGGAGTTGATCATAGGGGGAGATGAATCGGAGCGTACTACCGGAAAGCATCTCTTGATAACCGGTAGCTCGCTTTCTGACGGTTCTGTTGTGCACAAGGCTCATCCTTCCGCTATGGGAAAACGTATTCTGCTTGTAGATGACGACACCGAATTGCGTGAATATCTGAGTGCTCACCTCGCTCAAAGCTATAAAGTGAAATCTGCGGGAGATGGTATTGAAGCGCTTAAGTTGGTGACCGATTGGCAGCCCGATCTCATAATCAGCGATGTCATGATGCCTGAAATGGATGGACTTACCTTGCTCAAGCGTCTTAAGTCGAACACAGACACCCATCATATCCCCGTGATTTTACTCAGTTCCAAGGCTGCGGTTGCCGACCGCATGCAAGGATGGGACTGTGGAGCCGACGGATATATTGGCAAACCTTTCATTGCAGAAGAACTTGAATCGTTGATCGATACGTTGATTGACAACCGTTTGCGTATGAAAGGAAAATATTCGGGTGCTCAGGATACCGCAGGGAAGATTGAAGACCCTAATGTGAAAGGTAATGACGAACAGCTACTTGAGAGAATACTTAAGGTTATTAACATTCATATTGATGATCCACAGTTAAATGTGGAGAAACTTTCGCTCGAAGTAGGCGTAAGCCGGGCGCATCTTCACAGAAAAATGAAAGATCTCATAGGCATGACTCCGAGTGATTATATCCGAAATATAAGGATAAGAAGGGCTTGCATATATCTGCGCAAACGGGATATAGAGGTAACCCAGACTGCCTATAAGGTTGGATTCACTTCTCAATCGCATTTCTCCACCCACTTTAAGCGCTATACGGGTTTCACACCGTCAGAGTATAGGGTAAAATGTCTGTCGGGCGATGCTCCGGAATTACCTGAACCGGATATTGAAGTGGAAGATTAAAAGCTGCTTATTAAGAAAAACATAGATTATGAATAAATCAATTTCAAAATCCCTGTTTGGCACCGGCATAACAGTGTTGGCATTTCTGAATGTCAATGCCGAAGTGCGACTTCCCTCTGTTTTGAGTGACGGAGTGGTGTTGCAACGTGATTTGCCTGTAAAAATATGGGGTAAGGCCACACCGGGAGAGAATGTGGAGGTGGCTCTATGCGGTAATAAAGGAGCGACTGTAGCAGCTGAAGACAGCACATGGGTCGTAACTCTTCCACCCGTCAAGGCAGGTGGTCCCTATACTATGACTGTGAATGGATTAGAGGTGAATGATATCCTTTTCGGAGATGTTTACCTGTGTTCCGGCCAGAGCAACATGGAGTTGCCGGTTAGCCGGGTGCTTGACTTTTACAAAGATGAAGTCGCAGCCTATTCAAACGATGCCATAAGAGAATTCAAGACTCCGAAGAATTATGTATTTCACGGTCCGGCCGATGATGTAGCTGCTGCAGAATGGAAGAAAGCGGTTCCCGGAACTTCAGAGCGTTTCGGAGCCCTTGTGTATTTCATGGCACAAGAACTTTATAATAAAAACGGAAATGTGCCTGTTGGAATAGTCAATTCCAGCTGGGGCGGTTCAAAAATTGAAACATGGCTTAGCGAAGAGGCGCTTCAGGATTATCCTTCACGTCTTGTAAAATTGAAGCTTACAGAAGATGATACTTGGCGTGACTTGCTTGGTAGGGCAGAAAACCGCGCAGGATGGCTTTGGCAATCTGTCATGAACAATAGTGACGCAGGCTATAATTCACCTGTTAAATGGAACGATAACAGTCTTGACGATTCTTCTTGGGAAACGGTTGAGCTGCTTGGTATGGATTGGGGAAAGGATAACGGGAAACCGGTGAATGGCTCACATTGGCTACGCAAAAAAGTTGATATCGAAGCTTCGCGCGTCGGAGAACCGGCTGAGCTTAGGCTTGGTTGTATTGTGGATGCGGATTCTGTATGGGTAAACGGTCATTTCGTTGGTTTCACATCGTATCAATATCCTCCAAGAATCTATCAGGTTCCTGCCGGAGTTTTAAAGGAAGGCGAGAATGTTGTTACAGTGAGGGTGGTAAGCAACGCAGGTGTGCCACACTTCGTGCCGGAGAAACCCCACAAATTTATCTTTAAGGATGGCGGAGAAATCTCCTTGGAAGGAGAATGGCTTCATAAAACAGGAGCCCAAATGCCCCAAGCTCCCTTAGTTACAGACTTTTTCCAGACACCGTCGGTGCTCTACAACGGTTTGATAGCCCCCTTTGTCAATATCCCTTTCAGAGGTGTAGTATGGTACCAAGGGGAATCTGACGTAGATATCAGGGATCAGTACGCCGGGCTGATGAAATCTCTTATTTCAGATTGGCGACATACTTTCTCTAACGACGACTTGCCATTCTTTATAGTAGAGCTTGCAGATTTCCTCCATCCTTCCGATACGTTTGGCAGGGCAACTTGGCAGGAAATGCGCGATGCTCAGAAAGAAGCTGCTGAGTCAACACCTCGTGCATATTGGATTAAGAATGGTGATGTGGGAGAATGGAACGATATCCACCCACGCGATAAAAAGACTCCGGGGACAAGGGTAGCCACAGCCATTCTCAATGAAAAATGAGCGTATTTTGCCCGTTATGATACAAATTCTCACATATAGTATACGGATTTGCACGTCATAGCGTCATTCAGAAATACATATTATACATGTATGCACGTGCGTGAGGAGGATTGATACTAACTTTGCACTCAGAAAAAAACAGCATGTGCAGCCATGAAAATGAAATCAATTTTGCTGACTCTCTCACTGGGCATTTTTACCCTTTCAGCATTCGGCGGAGGAGATGTTTCTCAAAACCCGATGCCCGAATCTCAGACCTATGCAGATGTAGAGAATCCTCTAATATGGGCGGATGTCCCCGATCCGGATGTGATAAGGGTTGGAGACGACTTCTATATGGTCAGCACCACTATGCACCTTATGCCCGGTTGCCCGGTAATGCATTCCAAGGATCTCGTAAGCTGGGAAACTATAGGGTATGTGTTCGACAGACTTGAAGATCACCCGCGATATAATCTTGAGGAAGGAACAGTTTATGGCAAGGGACAGTGGGCAACCTCTATCCGTTACCGCGACGGCATTTACTATGTACTCTTTTCTCCTAACGATCAGCCCTATAAATCCTACATTTATAAAGCCACAGACCCGGCAGGGCCTTGGGATCTTGTGACCCGTACAGACCATTTCCACGATGCTTCCTTGCTTCTTGACGATGATGGCAAGGCTTATGTTATCTACAATGGCGGTGAAATTAAGCTCAGGGAACTTGAAGATGATCTATCCGGTGTAAAGGAAGGAGGTATAGACAAAGTAATTATTGTTCCTGATTCAACCGAGACCGGGCTTCACGAAGGAAGTCGCGTAATCAAACATAATGGCAAATACTATGCATTTGTCATTTCATGGCCGGCTGGCAAGCCGAGGCGCCAGCTTTGTTACAGAGCGGACAATATTGAAGGTCCTTATGAAAAAATGGTGGTGTTGGAATCAGAATTCGGTGGCTTCCCGTATGTTGGACAGGGGTGTCTGTTGGATGATTCTGACGGCAACTGGTGGGGTGTGATTTTCCAAGACAGGGGTGGAGTAGGACGCGTCCTTACACTTAATCCATGCACTTGGAAAGAAGGTTGGCCGATGCTTGGTGATGAAAACGGCAAAGTGCCCTCTGTAATTCATAAGAAGGTTACCTTGGATTTCGGTCCGAAAGTGATGGAATCAGATGATTTTAATGGTAAAAAATCTATATTATGGGAATGGAACCATAATCCGATAGATTCTGCATGGAATCTGACGGAACGTCCCGGGTTCCTCCGTCTATACACATCACGTATTGTCCCCAATCTTTTTCTGGCTCCCAATACAATTTCCCAAAGAATGGAAGGCCCCTACTCGGATGCCATTGTAAAACTCGATGTCAGTGGCATGTATCCCGGCGACAAGGCGGGATTTGCAGCCCTCAACGGCGATAGCGGGCTTGTAGGTATAGAGGCTGATGAAACCGGTAAATGGATTGTGGCAAAAGAATCATCTGTTGAAATTGGAGGACAGAATCATGGGGTGACAGATGTAAAGGAAAGAGAGACAGGTAGAATTCCACTTGAAAACGATGATATATATTTCAAAATCACTACAGATTTCAATCCCGGTCAGGATATAGCCAGATTTTATTATAGTTATGACGGGGAAAAATGGCTTCCTATAGGAGAGGAATTTAAAATGATTTTTGATTACCGCAGATTTTTCATGGGAACAAGATTTGCCATCTATAACTATGCTACGCAAAATCAAGGAGGAAAAATTGACGTAGATTGGTATAAGGTGGATAACAGGAAGGTAAAAGATTGAATATTAGGTCATGTTATTAGTTGGACGTTTTCTGTCGGACACCCGTGAAAGGTGTCCGTCGGAGAACGGACAGATACAATTAAGAAGGAACCCTTTACGTTGATTATATATAATTTAGACAAAAGATAGAGCACATGTATTTATTA
Organism: uncultured Sangeribacter sp.; assembly: GCA_964640365.1. GTDB lineage: Bacteria > Bacteroidota > Bacteroidia > Bacteroidales > Muribaculaceae > Lepagella. Next base: position 8,749 of record CAZXHO010000052.1, read on the forward strand.
GGATATGATATTGGAAGTTCTTCCGTAAAGGCGGCTGTCGTTGACGCCGTCACCGGAATCTGTGTCGCTTCGGATTTCTTTCCGAAAAGCGAGGCGCCAATAAAGGCTTTGCGTCCGGGTTGGGCGGAGCAAGACCCCGAAAACTGGTGGAAATATCTTAAGGAAGCAACATCCTCGGTTCTTAAAGAGAGTGGCGTGGATCCCAAAGATATCAAGGCAATTGGCATAAGCTATCAGATGCATGGTCTCGTGGCTATTGATAAGGAAGGCAATCTTCTCCGTGATGCCATAATCTGGTGCGACTCAAGAGGTGTGCCCTACGGAGAAAAAGCATTCAAGGAACTGGGTTTTGATGTCTGTCTGCCACGCTTGTTGAATTCTCCCGGCAATTTTACAGCCGCCAAACTTCGGTGGCTAAAGGAGGAGGAACCGGAAATATTTGAAAAAATATATAAGGTCATGCTCCCCGGTGATTACATCGCAATGCGTCTCACCGGAGAAATATGTACTAATCCGGAAGGTCTGTCGGAATATATGCTCTGGGATTTCAAGGATAATGCGCCGGCTACATTCCTGATGGAATATTATGGTTACGAACCCTCCATCTTCCCTGAGGTGAAAGATACTTTCTCTGAACAGGGACGCCTCACAGAAAGAGCTGCACATGAGCTTGGACTCGCCCCCGGTACTCCGGTGACTTACCGAGCCGGTGATCAACCAAACAATGCTCTTTCTCTCAATGTATTTAACCCCGGTGACGTTGCTTCTACGGCCGGCACATCAGGTGTGGTATATGGGATAAACGGGAAGGTGGACTATGATTCACGTTCACGTGTCAATAACTTTGCTCATGTCAACCATACTGCCGGTACGACCCGTATAGGGGTAATGACCTGTATAAACGGCACCGGTATTTTAAATACATGGATAAAACGTAACGTCGCGCCTGAAGGAATCAGCTATGCAGAAATGAACGAACTCGCAGCTACCGTTCCTGTAGGTTCGCAAGGTGTCACGATCCTTCCTTTTGGTAATGGTGCGGAGCGTGTGCTTGAGAACCGTCAGATAGGGTGTTCTTTCCATGGTATTAATTTCAATATCCATAATCGCAATCATATCCTCCGTGCTGCACAGGAAGGTATTGTGTTCTCGTTTATGTATGGAATGGAAATCATGGAGTCTATCGGCATGGATATAAAGAGAATACACGCAGGGAAAGCAAATATGTTCCTGAGTCCAATCTTCCGCGAAACACTTGCATCGGTTTCAGGTGCTACAATCGAATTGGTAGACACTGACGGTGCCGCCGGTGCCGCAAAGGGAGCAGGAATCGGAGCCGGAATATACAAGGATAATAAAGAGGCTTTCGGATCTCTTAAAGTTCTTGAGGTTATCGAACCTGCAGCCGATCGGACACCGTATCTTGAGGCATATGCACGTTGGAAAAAAATACTTGAAGCACAACTTGCTTCCGGAATTTAAAATCTGACCTATCCCTTTTCCATATTCTACCGACATATCTAAAACTATAATAAACTTCTAACTAATAATTAACTACTCAATGGCTAACAAGGAATACTTTCCTTCGATAGGAAAAATCAAATTTGAAGGTACAAGCAGCTATAATCCGCTCGCTTACCGCTACTATGATGCAGAAAAGGTTGTGCTTGGCAAACCCATGAAAGACTGGTTAAAGTTTGCAATGGCTTGGTGGCACACACTCTGTGCAGAGGGTGGTGACCAGTTCGGAGGCGGAACAAAGAAATTCCCATGGAATACAGGTGAAACAGCTGTGGAACGTGCCAAGAATAAGGTTGATGCAGGTTTTGAAATCATGGAAAAGCTGGGCATCGAATATTTTTGCTTCCATGATGTTGACCTTGTTGATGAAGGTAATTCAGTAGAAGAATATGAGGCAAACCTTAAAGAGGTAGTTGCATATATCAAGCAGAAGATGCAGGGAACCAATATCAAGAATCTTTGGGGTACAGCAAACGTATTCGGTAATGCAAGATATATGAACGGAGCTGCCACCAACCCTGATTTTGACGTTGTTGCTCGTGCTGCAGTTCAAATAAAGAATGCAATCGATGCCACAATAGAACTCGGTGGACAGAATTATGTTTTCTGGGGTGGCCGCGAAGGCTACATGAGCCTTCTCAACACTGACCAGAAGCGTGAGAAAGAGCACCTCGCTACTA
>CAZXHO010000053.1:0-10919 GCA_964640365.1 uncultured Sangeribacter sp.
ATCTTTTCGTAATCTGCCACTCCCTGTTGAACCTTATTGATCTGGTCCATCATGAAGCTTACGACCTGTGGATCGGAAACAAATTTTTCTGTATCCTCATAATTTATGCCCTTTTCTTCTGCCCACCTACGCAATTGTGACAGATTGGGGACTATGAGGGCTGTGACAAATTTTCTTTGATCTCCGATTACTGCGGCTTCATCGATATATTTATTCTCTGCCAGACGGCTTTCAAGCATTTGTGGAGCCACATATTTACCGTTTGAGGTCTTGAAAAGGTCTTTCACCCTCTCGGTCAGCACGAGTGCTCCGTTGCGAGTGAAGTATCCCGCATCTCCGGTACGGAAGTAACCGTCGTCTGTAAATGCCTCCTCATTTGCTTTGGAATTCTTATAATAACCCGGCGTGACAGTGGGTCCCTTAACCAATATCTCTCCGGTTTTATCAATTCTTACTTTCAAACCGGGCAAAGGTATGCCCACTGTTCCAATTTCATAGTCTACGGGAGGATAAAAACTTACTGTAGCTGTTGTCTCGCTTAGTCCGTATCCAATCACAACCTCGATTCCCACCGAACGCATGAATTCTACAATTCTGTCGCTTAGAGGGGCTCCGGCAGTAGGAAACATGTTTGGCTCAGGTATACCGATTGCTCTTTTCAATTTATTGAATATCTGTTTATCCCAGAACTGATATTCCTTCTCAATCAGCCAAGGAACTTTCTTACCGAGACGAACATATTCAAGGTTTCTCTTTTTACCACATTTCAAAGCACGGCTTACCATCAACCGTTGAGTACCGCTCATACCGGCGATCTTTTCACGAACCCCTGCATAAACCTTTTCCCAAAATCTCGGGACACAACACATAATATTAGGATGTACCTCATGAATGGTATCCTGAATTATCCTCGGATCATAGTTTATGGCGATGGCGAGTCCCCGTGAAAGACAGAAGAAACACCATGCTTTCTCGAGGATATGACTCATTGGGAGGAAAGCCATGGAAAGATCCTTATCCGTCACCTGAGGTAAAAGGCGTATGTGAATGTCGATACAGGCATCATAATTTGCATGATTTATTACCACGCCTTTAGGTTCACCTGTAGTACCGGAAGTATAAATCAGAGTAGCCATATCTTCCGGTAATCCTCTTTCCATTCTTGCCTCAACCTCTTTTACAATCTCTTCAGTGGCTTCCATACCAAGTCTTACAAAGTCATCCCAGAAGATAGTCACAGTATCATCTTCTTCAAGCAAAAGCTCGTCATTTTTAAATACCACAATCTTTTTTATGGCTTCCGGATGAGCTTTCCAATGGTTATATGCTAAAGGATATTGATGGGAATCACCTACAAAAACCACACCGGCATTACCGTTGCTCACGATAAAGTCAAATTGATCTTGCGATGAATTAGCATATATAGGTATGGCTGCAAGCCTGTTGCGGAAGGCACCAAGCTCGGTGATAAGTATCTGAGGGGTATTTGGCGAACAGATGGCTATCGTATCTTTTTCAAGAAGTCCGAGACTCGCAAGAGCTTTTCCCGCAATTTCAACTTGCAGTCTGAAATCATTCCAAGAGGTAGACTGCCATTCCCCATTTTTGCGCCAGCAAAAACGATACGCCTCGCGTTCACCATATCGCTGTGACTGCGTGGTAATTATTTCGACTAATCTGTTTGCCATAATTGTACGTAATTAGGAGTTAACTCGGTAAATCAATCCGGCTTTACACTCCCCTTTCACGTATGTAACGCGAAAATACGCTGTAAAGTTAGCAAATTTTTACGGAAAATTTGGAAAACAGCTCTAAGTTTTATTATTTAACCTATTTCCTCTGGCATAACTTCATTTACATCAGCCCTTCAAACGACTGAAATAGAAGTCGAGTACATCTTTTGCGGCTGTAAAAGAGGACTGTTCGTTGTTGAGAACCCGCATCTCTTTCTGTTCAAGCAGTGCCCTGACTTCAGGCATGTTATAAAAGTTCTGACGGAGTTGTTCATCAATGGTTTCAATCATCCAGTATTTCGCCTGCTCATTACGCTTACGCTCAAAATATCCCGTTTTCTTTACATAGTCGAAATATCTGTCGATCATGTCCCATACCAAATCTATTCCAAGTTCATAGTAACCACTGTAAGTTATTACCTCCGGTTTCCATTTGCTTGGTGTCGGCGGAAACAGAAACAATGCATTCCTGAACTGGGAAGCGGCAAGTTTGGCACGATCCACATTGTCACCGTCACATTTATTTATGACGATACCATCTGCCATCTCCATAATACCTCGTTTTATACCCTGTAGTTCATCACCCGTTCCGGCAAGCTGAATTAGAAGGAAGAAATCAACCATCGAATGGACAGCTGTTTCGCTCTGACCCACACCCACAGTTTCAACGAATATATTATCATAACCGGCAGCTTCACACAATACTATTGTTTCACGTGTTTTTCTTGCCACGCCTCCTAATGATCCTGCAGAAGGGGAAGGGCGGATGAAGGCATCCTTTTCCTGAGACAGTTTCTCCATCCTTGTCTTGTCGCCAAGTATGCTACCTTGCGTGCGTTCACTGCTCGGGTCTATTGCCAGAACTGCGAGTTTTCCTCCTGCTCGTAAAACATGAAGACCGAAAACATCTATTGAAGTCGATTTACCCGCTCCCGGCACGCCGGTGATGCCTATGCGGCGTGAATTTCCGGAGTATGGAAGACACTTCTCTATAACTTCTTGTGCCACTGCCTGATGAGCTTCAGCGGTGCTTTCAACAAGAGTGACTGCCCTGCCAAGAATACTTACATTACCCTTGAGAATTCCTTCTACATAGTCGTTGACACTTAGCTGTGGAACCTTTATTCTACGTGATCTTCTGTAGGGATTAGTGATGGGCTGTGAGCCCACACCGGCATTCACTTGAAGCCCTTTATAATCTTCATGGTTTTCTGGATGTTCCATAATATTTCGCCATTGCTATTGGGCACCATCCACTTGGTGAATACTTATTGACGCCCAAATTCAGGTTTAAGGTTATTAATTATTTGATTTTACTCCCACCAGATTAGCTGTCCTGACAGGATGAAGGGGATCATTTGTAATGACCTCTAAAGATATACGGAATGGACCCGAAGGCAGCTTCTCAGCATCGAGAGTGCCTTTAATGACACCTTTCTTACCCGATTTAACTTTCTTCTGATATCCATTGACCTTTATACAGTCGCTATATGAAAATACACGGGAAACCTTCAATAAGCTTCCGCCTTCATTTTCAATTCCAATCTCAAAGTTTATCTGATTTGAGCCGATGGAATCTCCAAAATCTATAAATTCCGGAACGAGATAAATTCTTGGAGCCTTTTCTATTTCAGTGACCGATAAATCTGATATGTCCGGAACGATCGCTGCCGTAACCCTTAGGGTTGCCAACTCCTCTTTTTTCGAAGCATTTCCGTCAGGAAATATGGACACGATATAATCGACAGGACCAAGTTCTTTCTCAGCCATCGTATTTAAATAAATTCCGAATGTACCGATTTCACCGGGAGCAAGCGCTTTTGGAGTGAGATCTACTTCCAGTGCTCGCGATGACGTTGTCCATGTTGGACGCACCGTGTCTTGACTCTGATTATAAATATTTATAAACCCATGTCTTGACCCACCCTTTTTTATCTCCCCCATGGGCTGAATAAGCGATTCTATCCTAAGCGGTCCGGCTTCATTGGGATAATGAGTCATAAGGGTTTCAGGAGATCCTATCACCGTGCCGGTTATTCTGATAATCTTAAGTTCGTTTGTTTCCCCAATATAAACCTTTACAGTTTTATCGAAGGGTCCTGGCCGTCCTGCAGGGTTATATGTGAAGCTTATAGTTACAGTGTCGCCCGGCTGAATCATTTCTTTGGGATATTTTGCAGCCGTACAACCGCAACTCGGTCTGACAGAGCGGATAAAGGTAGCTGTGTCCCCGACATTAATAAATTTCACAAATCCTGTGCGCGGACCATCTGCCTCTTTGAATGCGCCGAAATTATAATCCGACGCAAGCCATTTGATTTCAGCAGAAACCGTACAACTGAAAAGGCAAAAGAGCAGTAGATATATACTTCGAGTTAAAGAATTCATACCATAATGGAGCTAAACGATCAGATGGGCATCCATTCTCTCCTTCTACAATAAGATACCGGATTAATTTGAAACTCGGATCGATTTCTTTTTACTTTGGAGCAACGGTTCCTCTGATTTTTAGTCTTACTTTAGAAGGATTTCCGTTACATTTCACAGTGACAATTTTATCAAATGCTCCGGGGCGACCCAAAGGATTGTAAGTCACCGTTATCACACCGGTCTTACCCGGCGCAATAGGTGCCTTCGGATAGGTTGGCTTGGTGCAACCACATTCAGCAGTAGCTTCAAAAATAATCAGATTGCCTTCTCCGTTGTTGATGAAAGGAAATTCGCACGTCACAGGTCCGCCATCTTCCTTTACCATTCCAAAATCATGAATTGTCGCATCAAATTTCACAGCACTCTTTTTGTCTTCAGATGCTGTGGTTGCAAAACTCATTGCAAAAACAATTGTTATAACGCTTAATACACTTAGAAATATATGCTTTGCTTTCATAAATTAGTTGTTTTTCAATTATCTTTTTACAATTAACCCCATCATGTTCTCTCTTTGAGAGGATGTAATATAGACGTTTCAAACATACATTTGGTTTAAGTCTATATTCGAATGAGATATAGAATTATTTTATGTCAATTTTATTCTTCTGCAAAAATAATTAATTTTCTTCTTTTACCCTCCGACTTTCCATAAATTTTACTTATGGAAGCCTATTTTATTTTGACAATACTCTTATCGTTATCTAAGAAAACAATTAATTATTTGGCTCAAATGACTTTCGGGAGTGGTCTTGGAACCATTGGGATCTTCGCAGTCTAATACGGGGATGGTCTGAGATTTATTTTGTTCGCTGACTATTTTTTACTAATTTTGCAGAAACAACCACTTCCGGACAAGATAATTGCCATCCGGATTCAGCTCGAGTAATGGAAAAGATTATTGACCCCGTTGACAAAGAACTGATCATGAGCGAACTTACTCATGACAAGCTTTTGCGTCATGCCAATAAGGGCGACAACGAAATTTACGTTGTCGACGCCTTCAATGCGCCTGCCACGATGAGAGAGATAGGAAGGCTTCGGGAAATTGCTTTCCGTGATGCAGGGGGAGGTACCGGCAAAGCCTACGACATAGATGAGTTCGACACTATGGAAAGCCCTTGCCGGCAGCTGATTGTATGGGATCCTCACGAAAAAGAAATTGTAGGAGGATATAGATTCATTCTTGGAGAACATATCAGATTCCCAGGTGGTAGTCCTAAAATTGCCACCGCGCACATGTTTGGTTTTTCTGAAGATTTTCTCAAGAATCTTCTTCCCACCACTCTCGAATTAGGTAGGTCTTTTGTGGCTACGACACATCAGAACACAAAATCCAATTCAAAGGCTTTATATGTGCTGGATAATCTTTGGGACGGTCTGGGTGCACTCACTGTTGTGTATCCTCAGATTGAATACCTTTTCGGGAAAGTGACCATGTATCCCTCGTATGGCGAAGAGTGCCGGGATATGTTGTTGGGATTCCTCCATAAATATTTCCATGATTCCGAAAATCTCGTTTGGCCATTGGAGGAACTTCCTAACAATGCAAAATCTGAAGAGATCCAGAAGATATTCACAGGAGGATCTTTTAAAGAAGATTACAGGATCCTCAATCACGCGATTAGGGCGCACGGGAAAAATATCCCTCCTCTTGTTAATGCGTATATGTCTCTCTCCCCAACAATGAAGGTTTTCGGCACTGCAATTAATCATGAATTCGGAGATGTTGAAGAAACAGGCATCTTCTTTAAAATTTCAGAAATTTTTGAAGAGAAGAAAAGACGCCACATTCAAACCTTCATAGATAATGGAGAAGCCGAGTCGCTGACTAAAGATTCTCCTCACCTTTCCTGATTTAGGCTATGGAGAAGCAACTAATAATCACATTAAGTTTATCAAAATGAAAAAGGTTGTTGTGACAGGAGCTGATGGTTTTATTGGCAGCCATCTTACTGAAGCTCTTCTAAATGAAGGATATGAAGTAAGGGCTCTTGCCCAATACAACTCTTTCAACACTTGGGGATGGCTGGAAGGATTATCTAATCCTCGCCTCGAAGTGGTGACCGGAGACGTAAGGGATCCCAATTTTTGCCGCAGCCTTGTGAAGGGAGCTGACACTGTGTTCCATCTTGCTGCATTGATTGCAATTCCCTACAGTTACATTGCGCCTGACAGCTACGTGGACACTAACGTCAAGGGGACTCTAAATATATGTGCTGCTGCCAAAGATGAGGGCACTCCAAAAGTGCTTGTCACTTCGACTTCTGAAGTCTATGGCACTGCTAAATATGTTCCTATTGATGAAAAGCATCCTAAGCAACCGCAGAGTCCTTATTCTGCATCTAAAATCGGTGCAGATGCAATAGCACTGAGTTTTCATAATGCTTTCGATCTTGACGTGACTGTGGTCAGACCTTTCAATACGTATGGCCCAAGGCAAAGCGCAAGGGCAATTATACCCTCCATAATTACCCAAATTGCCTCAGGAATTAGAGAAATTAAAGTGGGGGATCTCTCTCCGACAAGAGATTTCAACTATGTTGAAGATACTTGCAGTGGTTTCATAGCCATAGCTAATGCAGAAAACACTGCCGGCGAGGAAATAAATATCGCTACAGGCAGAGAAGTGAGCATGGAAACCACGCTGAAAACAATAGCTGAAATCATGAACGCAGATGTTAAATGGGTCGTTGATCCTTCAAGACTAAGACCCTCCGGCAGCGAAGTTTTCAGGCTCCTCGGAAGCAATGAAAAGATTGAAAGTCTTACCGATTGGCGTCCGAAAGTTGCTCTTGAAGAAGGGCTCAAACGCACCATTGACTGGATCTGCACCGGTGATAATTTGAAAAACTACAAACCCAATATCTATAATAGATGAAAAATCAAGAACTCACGGTTTTGTTGCTCGGTGGAGCACGAAGGGTTTCTCTCGCGGAACTTTTAATCCGAAGTGGAGAAAGGATAGGATATAAAGTCAATATCGTGAGCTACGATCTCTCGAAAGAAGTTCCCATATCTCTTGTCGGCACTGTTGTGGAAGGACTCCGGTGGGACGACCCTGATGTGGTAAGTGACATTGAGCGCGTAGTCAAAGAATATAATGTCAGCATTATTTTGCCCTTTGTGAATGGAGCAATTGAAGTTGCTTCTGTGTGCCGAACTAAAATGCCGGATGTATTTATTCCGGTAACCGATTTTGAGACGGCAAGCAAAATGTTTGACAAGGTGGAAGCAGCCAAGCTATTTAAAGAAGCCGGGTTGCCCATTCCTCTTACATACAGTGTACTCTCTGCACAGATGCCGGCTATTGCCAAACCCCGTAAGGGAGGTTCTTCAAGAGGAATTCAGATTTTCCATAATATGGAAGATCTTATGCATCTGCAGGACCTGAAAAATTATCTCGTTCAGGAATATATCCCGAACTGTAAGGAATATACTGTAGACTGCTATATTACGACTAAAGGAGAAATTCTTACAACTGTTCCAAGAGAACGCATTGAAATTATGGGCGGGGAATCAACAAGAACCCGAACATGCCACAATAGCATTCTTGAGCAATTAAGCCGGGAGGTTATTGAAAAATTCAATCTGCGAGGCCCGGTAAATTTGCAGTTCCTGCATGACCTCGAAGCTGACCGTTACCTTCTTATGGAGGTTAACCCGAGGCTCGGAGGTGGAGTTATTTGCTCCATCTATGCCGGCGCTCCCATTACTGATTATATTATTCAGGAATCTCTTGGAACCAAGCTTGTGCCTTGCAATGACTGGATATCCGGAACCTTGATGGCTCGCTACTTCAAGGAGGCAATTTTCTATGAAAAAAATTGATACCCTATGGCTTATTCCTGCACGTGGCGGAAGTAAGGGAATTCCAAAAAAGAATATCAAACTTTTTTGTGGACAACCGCTCATAACTCTCGCCATTGAGCAGGCAAAGAAATGTGCCTCCGAAGAAGATGTTATTCTTGTTTCTACCGATTCCCCGGAAATTAAGGAAATTGCTGAAAAGTCGGGGATAGTCATACCTTTTTTGAGACCGGAAGAGTTATCTAACGATACTGCTTCTTCGTATTCCGTTATCATGCATGCTCTCAAAGAATATGCAGAACAAGGCATTACATTCGAAAAAGTAGTATTGCTCCAACCAACGTCACCTCTCCGCAACGTGGAGGACATACGTAATGCCGTAAAATGCTGGAATGCCGACACGGATATGGTTGTGTCGGTTTCAGAAGCTCGCACAAATCCATATTACAATGCTTTTGAAACCGACAACGACGGGTATCTTCATATTTCAAAAGGACCGGGCACTTTTACACGTCGTCAGGATGCTCCAAAAGTATGGGAGTATAATGGAGCTGTGTATGTGATGAGTGTCGATTCTCTTAACAAGATGCCAATGAATCAGTTTAAAAGGATCATTCCGTCTCCTATGCCATCTTCCAGGTCTATTGACCTTGACACTCCTGAAGACTGGATTATAGCGGAGACTATATATAAAAGACAGAATGCCGAAAATTAATCATTGGTAGTAATAAGTCTATAGATTGTATTCCTTTTTTGACTGTATGTAGGTCATAAGATTAATTAGTTTATGCTGCGCCATCGGGTAACCCCGGAAGAGATTCTCTATAAGTTTTATGGCTATAAATCATTCCGCGAGGGGCAAAAGGAAATTATAGATGCCACCTTGAACGGAAAGGATACTCTCGTACTTATGCCCACCGGAGGAGGGAAATCAATCTGTTTCCAAATCCCGGCTCTGATACTTGAAGGTTGCGCTATTATTATCTCTCCTCTGATTGCTCTGATGAATGATCAGGTATCGGCGCTTCAGGCAAGCGGAATACCGGCAGTGGCAATTCATTCCAACCAAGACGAACGTATCAATATATTGAATATTGACAAGGCGGCGAAAGGCGATATAAAACTAATTTACATTTCCCCGGAACGATTTGTTAGCGATATCCGTAATATAGGTAGGAACATAAAGATATCAATGGTGGCAATCGACGAGGCTCATTGCATTTCACAATGGGGTCATGATTTCCGTCCCGTCTATACTTCCTTAAAATGTATCAAGGAACAGTTGCCGGGAGTTCCTGTAATGGCTCTTACAGCAACTGCCGACCGACTTACTCGATCCGATATAGCTGAAGAATTGGGCTTGCAAAACCCGGTAAGATACGTTGGCTCATTCGATCGTCCAAACCTCTCTTTAGAAGTTATAAATGACCCCGGAAAGAAAGGGCGGCTGGAGATAATTGCCGGTTTAATCAGAAAATATGGTCAAGACTCAGGGATAGTATACTGTCTTAGCCGGAAAAAAACGGAAGCTATGCACCAGGCGTTGACAGATATGGGATTCAAATCTGTTTGTTATCATGCCGGGTTAACCCCTATGCAAAGGGAAGAAGCACAGAAAGCATTTGTAAATGGTGATGTACAAGTGGTGTGTGCCACAATTGCTTTCGGAATGGGAATTGACAAGAGTAATATACGGTGGGTGGTACATAATAATATCCCCGGTAATATTGAAAGTTATTATCAGGAAATAGGACGCGCCGGACGCGATGGCATGCCTGCAGAAACCATATTGTTCTACAAATTCGGTGATATAATGATGCGCCGTAATTTCACGGAAAATTCAGGTATGAAAGAAATCAATAACGAAAAACTTGATTTCATGCAAAAGTATTCTGAATCTACGGTGTGTAGAAGGCGTATTTTGCTCAGTTATTTTAGTGAAGAGATCACGAAAGACTGCGGTAATTGCGACAACTGTAGGAAAGTTCACCACAAATTTGACGGGACTATTCTTGCTCAGAAAGCTTTGAGTGCCGTGATTCGTATTAATTCGGCAGAGGCTATAAATACAGTTATCGACATACTTCGCGCTTCAAATAGATCAGATATAATACAGAAAAGTTACCATCTTATAAAGACTTATGGAGCCGGACGTGATTTGTCATCACGCGAATGGTATGATTATATTCTCCAAATGATTCAATTGGGCTTATTTGAAGTGGCATATGAAGAAAATTTTCACCTTCGCCCAACTCCTTATGGAATGAAGGTTGTAAAAGGAGAAGAAAAAATCGAACTCACCCCCTATCAACCTCCTGTTTACACAAATTTAAGAAATAAGGATAAATCAAAAGTAAATATCGCAAAGAGTCCGGAAGAGGAACATATGGATACGCTAAAAGATTTGCGTAAGAAAATTGCAAATGAAGCAGGCACACCTCCTTATACAGTGTTCAGCGACAAGACCCTTGAAGAAATGATAAAGGTGCAGCCGGTTGATATTGATTCTTTTCTTACTGTTTCCGGAGTGGGTCCGATAAAGCTTGTTAAATATGGTAAACCATTCATTAGTGTATTCAGAAAATTTAACGGACTAAAAGCTACCCTTCCGGCAGGTTCCAGTTTGAAGGAAACATTTGTGCTGTTCAATGCTTTTGATGATCCTAAACTTATTGCCTCTCTAAAAAATATATCATTGGAGACTGTTTATTCCCATTTAATTCAATTGGCAGAGATAGGACTTATCACAGACTTCAGAAAACTTCTTTCTATTGAAGATTATAAGAAAGTAACTGAAGTGTTTGCACGTGACTCTGAAAATGCATTCAGCATCTTGGTTAATGATTATAATATTCCTGCCCACATTGTAAGGGCTGCTCTCGCCGAACAAAGAATTATTGAGGGAAATAAAAATAAAAATATAAATACTTAACTAATAGCTTCTTATAT
>CAZXHO010000054.1:0-10849 GCA_964640365.1 uncultured Sangeribacter sp.
ACATCTTCGTTGGAACGCTGCACACGAGCTTATGGGATATGTATATAATCAAGATAAACCGGAGTGTGATGAGCGAATGATGAAGCATAACTGTTTATGTGCATGGACTCAGTTGGATAGTGAGAGTACTAAGAGTGGATACGCTTACAAGAAATATGATTTTTGTGTAGTGGATACTACTATTTCTTTAAATAAGGATAATCTTTTATACCCTAAATCAAATGGATGACCGGGATATTATACAAGGATTGATGAACCGGGATAATCAAATCACGGATCAATTTTTTTATGTCAAATGCCGACCGCTATTGACTGCTATATTACGTCTTGTTTTCGACCAATATGTTGACTACAACGAGAAAGTATCAGATCTATATGATTATCTTATGGAGGATGATGGCATAAAGCTTCGTCAGTTCCAGTATCGTTGTTCTGTTTTTCAATGGATGAAGGTTGTGGCAACACGGTTTTTTATACGTCAACGCAATAAAATGATAGAAAATTCCCATAAGCAACCTCCTTATGATGATGGATATGATGAAAGAGTCATTGATCCGGCAAATGAGATAAGTGACGGTATAGATGTGGAGCACTTGTTACAACTAATGGATAACCAACGATATGTAAATGTAATACGTAATTTGGTGCTTAAAGATATCGATCCGCAGAGTTATGCGGACCAAATTGGTGTGACAGTTGATAATCTTTACAATATAAAAAAACGCGCAATGTCGGCACTTACTCGCATTGCCATTAAATACTACGGCTATGGAAGATAAAAACAACATAATATCTGATGAACTTCTCGCTGCTTTTCTTGATGGTAATGTAAATAAAGAAGAAGCTGAAAAAGTTCTTTCTGCCATCAAATCCGATAAAGAGTTGATTGAAATTCTTTCTATGTCGGAAGAAGTAGATTCAGAATTGAGTAATGAAGAAAATCGAATCCTACCCATCATGTCTCTTGCTGCTGCTCATCCACAGAATTTATGTTCATTTGAGTGCGAGACATTTATTCTCGCGCACCTAGATTACGATATTGACAATTGGTCGCTCCTTGAAACTGCCAAAGCAAACAATTGGGTGAAAGAAGAAGGGACACCTTTGCATCATGTGGGTCGTCTGCTGGAACTAAAAGGTTTGCATGTTGAGAGAAAATATGATTCTACCATTGAGAATCTTGAAGATGCACTAAATGAAGGTAAGCAAGTTATTGCAGTTGTTGATAATAATGTCTTAGAGAAAAGGAAAAAGAGAAAGACACCTTTATATCATGCTATTTATATTACAGAAGTTGAGGAAGACGGAACAATACTATACTTGGATCTCGATACATTATTAGAGGAAAGTATTGAGAAGGAAGATTTTATGGAAGCATGGAAAAGTAGTGGCAATTATATGGTTACGGCTACTGAATACATTAGAGAATACAATCCACAACCCATAAATGTGGAAGATATAGATCTTGATGCTGACCTTGAAGAACTCACTGAGGCCATTGCTGAAAACGCTCACGATATTTGGGCACGTGCGAGAATGGATGAAGGCTGGAAATACGGTCCAGTAAGAGACGACGTAAAGAAAGAACATCCTGATCTTGTTCCTTATTACCAGCTTCCGGATAGTGAAAAAGAATACGACCGACTTATGGCGATGAACACTCTCCGTCTTGTCCGCCGCCTCGGCTTCGACATCATCAACCGCAACAACTAACTAAAATAATGTTTACTTGGTAGAAAGATTATGGGTAAAGAATATAATTTAGAAACATTAGCTTCAGAGTTTTTAGATACTTCAGATAAAATTATTCCTGTTGTAGGAGATGGGGTAATGTATTATCGTTGTGACAATGAAGAAAAAATACCATTATTGCAATATGTGGTAGAAAGATTTAAAAAAGATAATCCTCAAATAATCATTCCCAATGAAAATAGATCTGATCTATTTATTCTGACATGTTTTTCTCATGGAATGAAATCGGCAGTGTTTGAAGGGGCTTATAAACGTTATATAAAAGAGGCAAGAAATAGGCAAAAGATAGAAATTGATCCTATAGTGGGGGATTTTATAACTACTTTCCGGTTTCCCGTAATCATCACTACATGTTGCTTTAGATATTTGGAAGAAGCCATCAATAATAAACTAACCTCCAATAAATATAGGTCTATTTCATACAATCTCAAAACTGACAACTCTATACACTTAGATAACGTAATTTATCACCTATTTGGAAATGCGGAAGAAAAATTTACAGATTGGGTTTATGACGAAGACATCTTACTTGATTTCCTTCATGGACTACATTCCAATGATTTTACCTGTAAAAATTTATGCGATTACGTTAATAGTACCAAATCTTCAATGATGGTTCTTGGCTGCGGATTACCGGATTGGCTTTTCAGATTTTTATGGTATAGTATAGGATATCCGGAGAAAAACTATGGAGGCTATTGGCTCAATGATAATCTTAATATTGAGTTACAGCATTTCCTAAAAAATATATCCTATTCATCGATTAATACTGTTAATGAATTTTTAACTTTAACAACAAAGCTAAAACAGAAAGAAAATGAAAATGAAATATCAGAAGAAATTGTAAAAGAATATGATTTCTTCATATCTTACGCTGGTGAGGATGAATTGATAGCAAAAAAGCTTTATGAAAACCTGATAGTAATGGGCTATAAAGTTTGGTATGACCGACGAGGAGACAGTGAAATTAAACCGGGAGATAAATATGTTAGTAAATTTGCCGATGGTATTCGATCTTCTCGAAGGGCAATTACAATCATTACAGAAAATTATATAAGAGGGGTTCAGGATCCTAAACGTGGTTTGTGTGAAGAAACGAGACTAATTAAACAGAAAGCATTAAATTATATAGCTGAAGAGAAAGAATATAACTTTTGCATACCAATGTTGATAGAAGGTCGTACTTTCAATAATAGGAAATTGGAAACTTCTTTTGTAGAAAATTGGGCAGGTTTTGTCTCTTCAGTTGAAGGAGGTCTTGATGTCTTATTTAATGGTACTAATATGCAAATCACGGAAGCTACTAATCCACAATTACCATCAAATATATGAATAACCCTTATATAAATCTTAAATCATACACTGAATCGAATGCTCATAATTTTAAGGGAAGAGATAATGAAATAGAAGATATTTTGGCAATCTTAAAACGCTCAGACATTGTAATATTATATAGTGAATCCGCGGAGGGTAAAAGTTCTCTTCTGGGCGCGGGATTGTCTCCTCGTTTCCGACAAATGGGTTATATTCCCATTAATATAGTTTTTACGGATGAAGAGTTTAAAAATTTAAATCCTGATTTTGATAAAATTGTAATCAGTCGAATTCATGATGTTTTCAAGAGTGCTAATGAAAGAATATGTAAAGATATCCCGGAAAATGATTTAGTTAAAACACTTTCTGAACCGAACTTTTACACACATTCCAATGAGTCTGAATTGTATCAATGGGTATCAACTTCTGATGTAGACATTCCGAGTGATAATATCGCGGCAAACAAATTAACTTCAAACGTCTGGTGGCTGTTGCGGAATTTTGCCGTGGAACGCTATGCCGCGCAATTTCATTTTGTCTTGATATTTGATCAATTTGAAGAAGTATTCTCACATCCTAATCTGGATTGGATAGATTCTCTTTTTAAATGGCTCGAGAATTTATATTCTGATAAATGTCCTGAGAGTGTATCAGAGGCACTTCTTGAGATTTATCATGAAGAGGAGCTCGTTCCCAGCTTTAATCTGAACCGTTCGTTTAAGGAGATTTTCTCCATGAGGAATGAATATATAGGCGATTTGGATTATTGGGGCGTACAGAGGCATTTTATGCCGGAGTTAAAAAACTATAGATACTGCTTGAAACCCCTGACTCTAAAGGAAGCTTCTGAAGTTGTAGATCTTGGATTCAAAAACGATCCGGAGATTAAGACACAAATTTTGGCTGCCGTGTCCGGAGTGAGCATGGAATCTATTAACTCCTTAAACACGGACCTACCAAGAGTGCAAGCCATGCTCTTGTCTGTGGTGTGTAGCGCATTATGTGAATCTGAATCAGAGAAGCAAAATGATAATATTAAAGCCTTAAAAATTGGTAATAGTGAGGCTATTCAAAAGATAGTTTATGATGTATACCGCCAGCAACTTGACGAGATTAAAATCTCTAATTCAGACCGTATTAAAATTGAGGAGGCGCTTATTGACAATAATGGGAAGCGAGTCAGAATCAAGACTTCAACCCCGGTATTAAAGGGAATAAATTTTGATACTAAATACAAAAATTCACTTAAAAGACATGGGATTATAAAATCTTCCAAAATTAACGGGGAAGATTACGTAGAGTTAGTACATGATCAGCTTGCTCTTGCTATAAATAGACATGATCAGCAAAGAACTCAAAGTAAAAGAGCAATCTTAAGTCTATTGAGTGTTGCACTCGTATGTATCATTGTTTTTGCAATGTGGATTAACAGCGGAATGCATGTAAATTCATCTCAAATAGAAACTACTAAACATATAGATAAATATTCGCTGGCTGTGCTTGATGATAACGAACCATATAAATATTCAATTTCGGGTGGAAGTTTAGAGAATAATCCTATAGTTCAGACGTACACAATTGATACAATTAGATATTATACTACTATTAAGAACAACGAAAATCTCAAAACTCTTTTGATTAAACCACATTCATCCGATGATATTAGTATCATTGAAATAGATGGGAATATAAATTTAAAAAAAATAGTGGTTTTAGATAGTGTTAGAAATTTGGTATTAAATATTAATGACAATAATGGATTCTGTCAAGTAGATCTTGGCAAAGATACTAAAAATATAATAATAAGACCACGAAGTGAGTATTTGGAGATTAAATCTGTTGACCCTTCGTACAAATGGGTTGATAATAGATTATGGAATTTGAATGATTCTTCAATTACTTATATACCATATGATATAAATTATGATAAATATTTTATATTCCCACTATCATTAGATTCCATCAAGTATAATAATAGTATTTATTATTCTTATCCTTTGGATGGAATTTTGGATTTAAGTTCAAAATACAATTTGAGGAGCATTCCATATAGTAAATTTAAAAACGGTTCATTTACTTCAGTTATATTACCACAAGGACTCAAAGAAATCGGAAGCGTTGCTTTCCAAAATTGTAGTAATCTTAAACAAATTATTATTCCTGCCACGGTAAATTCTATTGCTTATGATGCCTTTGATGAGAAATGTGAGGTTCTGTTTGAACGGGGTTTCAATAAAGATGAGGTCACAGTAGAAAATGATAGTATAATAAAAGATATTAAAATACCTCAGCGTCGAGGTACTCTCGATTTGAGTAAATTTACGGAAATTTCAGAGATCGGATATAATGCTCTGAGAGAATGTAAGTATGATACAATAATTCTCCCTCCAAATCTTAAAGTAATTCATAACGATGCTTTCCAAAATTGCAAAAATCTTAAACAAATTAATATTCCGGCTTCTGTGACATTTATTGCCGATAATGCATTTGATGATGGATGCGAGGTTCTATTTGAACGTGGTTTCAATAAAGATGAGGTCACAGTAGAAAATGATAGTATAATAAAAGATATTAAAATACCTCAGCGTCGAGGTACTCTCGACTTGAGTAACTTTACAGAAATTTCAAAGATATTATTTACTACATTCGGTGGATGCAGATATGATACAATAATTCTTCCCCCAAATCTAAAGGACCTAATAACATCTAAAAAGATATTATTTAATTGTAAAAATTTAAAAATTCTCAAAATACCTTCACCAGCATCCGAGTTTGATTATAGTTCGTTAGAACCATATTTCAATCTGGTTTCTTCAGATAAGAAAAATCAAAATATAATATGTCGGAAGTCCAATGTTTTAGATTTTAGGAAGAACGGTGATAAAGACCAAGACCTTAGAAGTTCAGAGATAAAATTTGATGGAATTGATAGCATATTGTTATCTAATAAAATAGAATCCTTTTCCTGTGATTCTATCGAGCATTTGATTTACATAGGTAATGATCCTTTATCCAAATTGATTAAATTTGGCAAATTTATAAAAATAGGCTCCAACTATTATAAATTCCCCTTGCATTATCCTATTCATAGACGGAAAATTTATCGAGGTTCTCCAGCGGACAATATAGTCCAATATAAAGGGACATATTCCGCCCTAACCAAGCCCTATATATTCAATGGTGCAAATAGACTAAAGGATGTGTATTATATTGGCATAATTCCATTCAAGTCAAAGGTGATTAGTTATGTAGATAGTATACGTAATATTGACGGTGTAGATAGTATACTTAAATTTGATGATAAGAGTCAATTATCAAAGATTGAATCCATACATCTTAGCTTACCACAACCTCGTATTTGGACAATTAAGAATGATACTGCAAAGATGTCTTATTTCTCTATTGATTTACCTGACTCGATAAAAACAGGTATTACTCTTTATGTTCCTTACAAATCAAAGAGATTCTATGAAGAGGATCCTAATTTTAAGGCTTTTAAAGAGATTCGAGAAGAAAGTCTAATCAAACGTTGTAAAGATATAATTTTTGTTCGTATGTACGGTGTGCTTGGGTGGTTTTCTGTTCCGTCTAATGTAATAATAACTGTATCAGCTCTTTTCGTTATAATCATAGTGTTCTTTTTCTCTTATAAGAAACATTATGCAAAAGAACATTCTTATGCCTCATCAATTAGAGTAAATGTCCTCTCTGCTATAAATGGTTTTGCAATGGGTATAATAGCCATTCTCGGTTTTGTTGCGTCATATTGGTGGATATGGGATCTAACCAACCATAATTATTTCTTTTCAGTAATATGTGGTTCTTTAGGAACGGTATGTGCTTTGGGCTTATGCTATTTTAAGATTTTCCCTTATATAATATCATTCATTGGGAGGTTGTTTAAAAAAAGTTATAATGCAATTAAAAAATTAATACGATGATTGAAATATGCCCAATAGTTATAAATATATTTACACAGGAATGAGAATATTCGGATTAGTCTGCTCAAAAATGCAATGTAAGAAAAGTAATAATTGATTATGATCACAAATTAAGATAATCAGAAATTAAAAAACTTCTTTATATAAGTGAAATTAAAGATTGGTATAGAGATAGATTAGCTCTTTTTGTTATCTCTTTAATATAACCTGAAAATTTAAATAAAATGAATGAATATATTCCTAAGCCGGCTGATACACGTAGTGTGGAATTGCCGAAAGAGTTACTTCCTCTTATTGAGGAAATGGCAAAGAATGTGCATGAAATGTGGTCGCAGAACCGTATTAAGGATGGTTGGACTTATGGTCCTGAACGTGATGATGTGCATAAAAAGCACCCATGTCTAGTGCCGTATGAAGAACTTCCTGAGAGTGAGAAAGAGTATGATAGAGCCACTTCTCAAGAAACTTTAAAATTAATATTAAAATCAGGCTTTGTGATTTCGAAAGTTTAATCTATTTTTGTAACTTAGAACGATTTATAAGCTGTCCGTAAAATATATTATCAGCATGGATTCAAGAATTGAAATTATCTGCAAAGAGAAAGAACAAGACCTACTTCATAAATATTTTGGCGACTTTGCAGCCGGTGCTTCCAGTGTGCAATATCAAACTGTTGATGAATATCCAAAGGATCTTCCTCTAAAGATAGAGGCTGAATTTAGAGAATTTCTCGAAGAATTATGGAAGAATTACTCAGATTCACCTTTGATTTTGGAAGAACAAAAGCTGCGTACACTTATGACAGAGGATGATCGAGAAGCTATAGAAGAAGCTTATACGAATGCCAAACGAATCACTCTTTGGGAAAAGATTACGAAATCTAATCATGAAGATATAATCTACTATAGAGGACTTTTGTTTGAGTATACAAGGGATCTTCTTATGACAATGCGTCATGACTTCCTTGAAGAGATTACCGGTAAACATATCAATTGCAAAGCCTTCGAAGACTGATAAAAAACTTACATTATAAGAAGTAAATATAGAGATAGATTTATAGACTAATAGGGTATGGGATTTTATACAAGTGAAGTAATGAGGGGGGCTCCTTCGTCGTACAAGTCTGAGACTCAGAGGCTGATCTATGAGGCTTTGGAAAATGCAGGGATTCCTTATACAAGGATTGAAAGCGATCCGGGGATCTCAATGGACGATTGCCTGAATATTGACAAGGCATTCGGGATAGACACTGTGAAAACTATTCTTCTTACCAATCGTCAGAAGAATAAATTTTGGCTCTATGTCACACATGCCCGTAAGGCTTTTATTACTAAAGAGTTTGGAGCCTCATTGCAGATTCCAAGAGTTTCTTTTGCAGACGAGGCTCTAATGAAAGAAGTGCTTGGTACTCCACATGGGGCTGCCACTCCTTTCGGTCTATTAAGAGATCAGGCTTCAGAAGTAACTTTTGTCATGGATAAAGATGTTGCAGAAAGAGAAAAAATCGTTATTACAGACGGTGATCCCTGTGGCTTCATTGCAATTTCGAATGAGGATTTATTCCGACTTCTTGGGAAAACTCCAATTCTTATAGAAAATCCTGCGGAAATAGTGTTATAATCCATTCAACTAACACAGTCTTAACCTAACGGCAGCTGCCCGTTGGCATGGATAAAATATAAATTTTGGAAAATAGATTTGTCTAACTCTGATAATTAATTGCTTATATAACCTAAAGAAGAATCCGGTTAGGAATGGAACGGTATCTTTTCTGTGGAATCCTTTCAAACGATTTCACTAAGATTTTAAGTATGCCGGATGAAATTCTTCCAATAGTACTATCTTAACAATAGATTTAAAAATTCATTCAATAATACATGCTAATTTAGTTAGCCTAAAAAATAACACCATATGGAGATGAAATTTTGCCAAAGTTGTGGAATGCCTCTTACCGATCAGAATCATGGAACCAATGCAGATGGTAGTATTAATGAAGACTATTGCTGCTATTGTTTTCAGGATGGTAAGTTCACCAGAGAGATGACTATGGAAGAAATGATTGACTTCTGCGCACAGTTTACTGATGAGATAAATAAGAATTCAGGACAAAACCTGACTCGGGAAGATGCAAAAAATATGATGAGGAAATTGTTCCCGGGTCTAAAACGGTGGCAAAGTCCGGATTTACTAAAGAAAGCTGAAGCTCTTCTGGCTTGTTGTTGCGACGCTACGCTTGCATCTGTCAATTCCGACGGGTATCCACGTCCCGTACCTATGTCAATAATGAAGACCGTTGGATGTAAGGAAATATGGTTGTCTACGGGTGACTATTCTGAAAAAACCAATGAATTCAGGGCTAATCCGAAAGCAGGTCTTTGTTACTCTCACAATGGAAATAGCGTTGTGATGAGAGGGGAAGTGGAAATTGTTAAGGATGATAATCTGCGCAAAGAGATGTGGGTTGATTGGATGATAGATCATTTCCCCGGAGGACCCACGGATCCAAACTATATCCTTCTGCGTTTCGTGGGAAAAGATGCCACCTTATGGATCGATAATCAGTTTATTCGTATAAACCTATAATAGAATTTTATGGCTTTTGATTTCAAAAAGGAATACAAGGAATTCTACATGCCCAAATCTGTACCGGCGATAGTAACAGTGCCGGCTATGAATTATATTGCAGTGAGAGGCGATGGGAATCCGAATGACCCGGACGGAGCCTATCAGAAAGCGCTCGAAATGTTGTATCCGGTTGCCTATACATTGAAGATGAGCTACAAAACTGACTATAGAATGGAGGGTTTCTTTGAATATGTTGTCCCCCCTCTTGAAGGATTATGGTGGATGAAAAACAACGGTGAAGAATTTCATGATAAGTCAGCATTTTGCTGGATTGCCATGATTCGACTTCCGGATTTTGTAACTGATAAAGATGTGGAATGGGCAAAAAGAGAAGTTGCTCGTAAAAAGGGACTGAATTGTGATTCGCTATTCTTTATGAAACTTGAAGAAGGGCTGTGTGCACAAATAATGCATGTGGGTCCATATGACGATGAACCAACATCATTGGGTATTATAGATACTCTTCTTAATGAAAAGGGATACATAAAAGACCTAACGGAAAAACGTCATCACCATGAGATTTATCTCTCCGATCCCAGAAAAACCGCACCTGAAAAATTAAAAACTGTCTTAAGAGTTCCTATAGCCCCAATCTGAAAAATCCCTGCACCTTTGATAACTTTCAGTTGGACTTCTTTTAAAGTTAGCTGGCATAAGTTACAAAACAGAGTTAAGAATAATAAAAAGATTGGGAGCATAATTAATAAACGTTTAAAAATTTTATTGTTGGAGTAAATTTAAGTTTTTATTGTTGTAATTTTGTAGCTCAAAACTAACCTGATTTGTTATGATTTCATTTGTTATTGCTCTTGTGGCCTTGATAGGTGGATATTTCATCTATGGGGCATTGGTAGAGAAAGTTTTTGCGAGTGACTCAAAACGTCCCACTCCAGCCAAAACCATGGCAGACGGAATTGATTATGTAGCTCTTCCCACTTGGAAGGTGTTTCTGATTCAGTTTCTTAACATAGCCGGAGTTGGTTCAATATTCGGAGCTATCATGGGTGTTATGTATGGTCCGGCTGCATTTTTATGGATCGTATTAGGAACCATCTTTGCCGGTGCTGTCCATGATTTCATATCCGGAATGATATCCGTACGTCTCGGAGGAAAGTCATTGCCGGAAATTGTGGGAACGGAGCTTGGAAAGAAAATCAAGATGATAATGAGTATCTTTACGTGCGTGTTGCTAGTGATGGTTATTGCCGTATTTGTCC
>CAZXHO010000055.1:0-10703 GCA_964640365.1 uncultured Sangeribacter sp.
AACACACCAAGGAATTCGTGCTCGCCATGCGTTTCATGCATCATGTAATCAAGAAAAACGCTGACAATGCCCTGTTTGCTGAATTTGCTCCTCAGTTTGAGGCATTCAAGAAGAGCGTTAAAAGCCAACTTGGTTGCAATTGCGATAAATAATGGTTAACTACCGACGTATGTTATTTATCCTCGGGCTATATGTCTGAGGTGAGCAGTTATTAAGAACACAAAGAGAATCGGGCGACTTTTAGGAGATCGCCCGATTTTTTGTGTCATAATGCGAATTTAGCATAATGCACAAGGATTAGAACGCAGTAGGATTATTATATCTTTTTCTTCGGACTTTTATGGAATTTCCATTGCACATGAAACATTACATATCGAGGAAGCACATTGGCATAGGTTTCAGTACGTGCCTGTGCATTGACATTGTAGAATACATTTGAAAGATTGTGAAGAATATCAAATCCGTCAACCATAAAAAGGAGCTGACCATGGAGCACGGAGTAGGATACGCGGGCATTCCATACATAATTGGTCTTGTTGAGAGAGGCATCTGAATATCCTCTGCGCATATAAACCGTAAAGTCGGTTGAGATACCGAAATTCATTGGTAGCTTAAAATTACCCGTTACGCCATATGAGAAATCCTTGGCTGTGAAAGTAGTGAAATTACGACTGCTACTACTGTAGCGGCTTAGACCCATTGTACCATTTGCCTCAACCAGATTCTCTCCGAATGTATAAGACAGATTGATAGACTCTTCTATCTTTGGATTTTTAACTATCCTACGTATTGGTTCAGGTGAATTTTCTCCGAGAAGGTCAACATTTCTACGATAGTTTATCCTTGTGGTATTAGAGAGTTTGAACTTTTTAGCGGCATCAGGGTACACATTCAGACTCTGATAGAGCTCAGCCAAATAGTTTCCCTTGACGTTATACATTTTTCCTGTCTTTACACCATTAGTGGAATTATAGCTATACCCATAGGCAAGCGCATTATCCATACTGGTAAACCTTATCTGGTAGCTCTGACTCAATCTGTTATTCCAAGTTCGTCTCTGTAAGTTAAACTGGACCAAGGTCGAAACGGCATCTTTAAGATTCGGATTACCCGATCTTACATTCAGAGGATCGAGAGAGTTAGTAAAATCAACCATGTCAACCATATCGGGAGCTTTGACCGACCGATCAAACCTGAAATACAGCCATCCTACTTTTGGAGTCCAGTTGACGTTTACTGTTACTTTTCCCAAATAGAAATTGTTACGCTGTAGGTTTTCATCTACAGAGCCTCTTAAATAATGGAGATGCCTGCGTCGGTATACAACGGGTAATTTTACATTCAGATAAAATCTCTTCTCCGAGTTGCGGAAATCTATATCAAAATGAAGAGAATGGTTATCCTCATTCTTTCGGCTGTCGAAGCTATTGTTCGGGTCAAGAGAAGATTGATACTCTGAAAAAGACGGGAGATAACCTAACGGGTTATTTTCTGTTGCCGTTCCATATATATTCTCAAGACGGTAAAGATCAGAGACCTCATGGATAAACGTGTGCTCAAACTGATACCATGTATCGAGGGTTAAGCCGGGGAGAATTCCGAAAATATATCCCAAAGCTCCTGTTCCTTTCCACTTGTAGTTGGGAGAATTGTCGAAATAACGGTCTGAATAATCGGCATACTCCGGATTGTCTCCATAATTCAGTTTATATTTCTGAAACTGCTTATAGTCATGGTTTTCATAATCACCGGCGATAAAATAGGTAAAGGCATCAGCATCGTTATGGAGCTTGATTTTGCCATTTGAAGAAACAGTGGCATACGCGTCATGACCCAATCTTTTATCGTCGTTTAGATTTCTGTTGAGTATTGATCTCAACACATCTGCAGTTGCTCCTTTATAGAGATTGTCTATAAACTCCTTATTTACGTTCTCTTGCTCTTCTTTGAATACAGCAGACGACAGTCCTGAGAGGTCGTTGTTCTTATAATATTTAAAGCTTGGACTTACCTTCATATTCCATTTCGATTTCTGTATTTCAAGATTATGCGAAGTGGTAAGCGAAAGTTTTTTTAATTTGGAATTTGTAAAGGAGTATCCATAAGTGTCGCCGTCAGGGAGGAAATTGGTTGTATATACGGTTTTGTTGTCATTGACTGTGGTATGAGCAGCCACGAAATCACCATAAAATGATATATCCTTATAGGGTATCTTTGCCCAATAATCGAGACCACCTTGTGTATTTTTAAAATCACCCGCCTTTATCCACGCAGGATTGAAACCGGTGTCCTGGCCCGGTTTTCCGCCATCGCTAAGATTATTGATATTACCATATACCGTAACCCGGGCATTGTCGGCATACCACATCGCAAACAGACGCCCGAGATAACGGTCACTGGAACCTATGCCCGCTTCTATATTCGTAAGTAATCCTTGTGAATATTCTTTTTTCAACCTTACATCCATAGATAGTTTACGCTCACCGTAACCTTCGCCCATAATCTTATCCATGTCATCCTGCTTCTCATACACAGCTATGTTTTTAACAGTATAGGCACCCAGATTTTCGAGCATTATCTGGTTGTTTCCCTTAAAGAAATCTTTGCCGTTAAGCAATAGATTTTCTACATACCTGCCATTGACATAGATTTGACCTCCTTCCTTTAGTTCAACTCCGGGCATCTGGCGAAGCAAGTCGTCGAGCATACTGCCCTCTGCCAATACGAATGCATCCGCATTGTATACGAGAGTATCTCCCTTATTATAAAAATACACTTTGGAGGGACGGACTACCAGCTCATCAAGAACCTTCGGACTGCGTTTCATATATAAGTTTCCGAGGTTCATAGTGTTGGTACGCTTTGACAAGGTAGCGGGATCTATCTCCTGCCAGTAGTTATCATACCCATCAAGGCTCAACTCAAGAATATACTTTCCGTTTCTATCTATATTATAAATACTAAATTGTGGTAAATCTTCGCGTCTTTCTCCATAAAAAGTTACGAGATGGGCTTTTGTTTCTGTTATCACAGAGCTGTCGGAGGCATTCAGTAGTCTTACCTTTGCATCGAATAGATCGGCATCAGTTGCCTTGTTTTTCACAAATCCAGTAATAATAAAAGAATCGGCTTGAGCAGGGAGTGCTAATAAACACATAAACGCCATTAAAATTAACGTTTTGAAGAAATGCCGCCTTATAAAATTTTCCTTGATAGATATGTTCATAATATTATAAGTGGAATAATATGATTAATAATAAATTTTAGATGCTTCCCGGATGATATGTGATGAGTGCCGAAGTATTTTCAGATAACCCAAAAACTATCTTCCCTACCCTATCCATAGTTCTTACATCTTATTACACATCAATTGCCAAAACATTACATCAAGATCAAATTAAATTACTGAAAAAATTAATGAATATATTATGTGAAGTATTTAGAAGAATATATTAATCTGAAATGCTACTTAAATTAAGAAGCTACTTATCATTTAAAATCTAATAGTTAGAGCATAAACATAGCCCATTTCTATTTACATCCTATCATGCAAATGGGAATGGGCTATACCGGCATTTTATAAAGACATTATAATGCCTTCAACATTGATCTTGAAAGAGTTACTTTTAATTATTCCATTATAGATAATTTATTTGACAATACCTGAAGAATTATATTTACCTCTATCAATACCATCTTCCTTAACTTTCTTTCCATAGCCTATGGTATAGTATATATGTACCCACACACTGCGGGCATAAGCGCCTCCGAAAATTTGTTGGCTACTGTTGTAATTATCATAAGCCATATATTCGATGGCTTTTAATTTGGACGAACGGAAAAAGTTTTGAATAATTACAGATATATTCCATCCACGGTTTGACCATCCGGCGCTTAAGGAGTAATAAGATGGGCGGTCAATTCTTTGATATTGAGTTGTAGCGGTCTTACTTTTGAATTGATAATAACCGTTGAAATAAAAATCTCTGAGATAGTAATAAGCAGATAATTCCCCATTAAGTGTCAGACGTTCATAATTTCTGCGTCCACCACGCCTGTCGGAAGAAAGAGAACCGTTGCCACGAAGTGTAAGGGAGTTGTCGAAAAGACGCGACACCAGAGAAACTCCACCGGATATAGTCTGAAAATATCCGTCTTTTATATATGTGCGTAGCATCATATCTCTACCGTCTATCTCAATGGGTTCAAACACATAATCCATTGGCTTTGTGTGACGTACGTAGCTGCCGAAGGCACTTACATTGAACCATTGGCGTGGAAGCCAAGTGTAGGAAACGTCAGCGCCGTTGTAAAGCCACGTCTTTAAATCAGGATTTCCCTTTACTGCATCCAGAAGATTACGCACTACTATATTCGGGCTACGTTGTGAAGCTCCCACTGTCCATTGGCTCATTTCAGTTGAAAAACTCAGCTGATGCTTTCGATTGAAATTTACCCCACCGGAAATATAATAGCCGGGCAAAGGCTGATTATATTTTTCTTGTCCGAATGAAGTCTTGCTGAAAAAGAATTTCACAGACGGTTGAAGCCTGAGCTTGCCAAATGTAAAATTTCCCTTCACAAAGGCTCCAAGAGCTTTGAAATTATAGTGAACATATGCAGGATTGTTGCCGGTATAATTGAGTTTATTGTCATTCAATTCTCCGGAAAGAGATACAGTCATAGAATGAGGCATCCATTTTTTACTGAACGCAACGCTCAGGTTGGCACCCCAAGCATCTTCTTTTACTATATTGGAGATATCTATTTTGTCTTCTGTAAAAAAAGCAGAACTTGAGTTTCGTGAATAAGAAAGTGAAGGGGTCACTACCAACTGCATTGATCTTGGTAATGTGAATTGATAATTTCCTTTCCACGATGGGTTAAGAGTTCGCAATTTGTAAGTCTGTTCCGATTCCCCGGCCGGATAAATGGCAGGACTATACTCATTCCGGCGCAATGCATACGAAGTCGGGGTGTCGGGTCTTCTTATAGACAGCTGATTGGAGATCACAGTATTGTCTGAGACATATTTGGCTCGTGTGGAAAGATACAACTCATTGTTTTCGGTCTCAGTCTTTGTAGTTTCATCCTTCTGATCTACAGTATACGAACCGAAGTCATAGGCGTTGACAGAGTTAACGTATTCATCATCCGCTTTGAAATGATCATAGCCCGTATAGAGGTCATAAGTCATTTTACCGTAAGAGAATTTAGAGTTGAGACTGTAATAGCCATAGTTGAAATCCAGTCGCTGTCGGTCTGATAACTTGGTATATCCACCATATTCATATTTTATCATAATAAAGTTGACAGCATGTTCCACACCTTCAAATCTCGGATCGGTAGGATAATCCCATACCTCCACTTTCTTCACATCCTCCGGCCGTAAGGTACTCAATTCTTCGGCGGATGCCTTCACATAGTCAATGAAGGTCTCCACTTTTTTACCTGATAATGTAGTGACGTCATTTTTAACCGGATTTATATTTATGGATGGGATTGCCATAAACTGAAGAAGTTGTGTGCCATCTTGAGCAGCCTTCTTTTCACGTGCAGACGGTAAATAGACTGTATGGTCGCTTTCTACATATCTTGAATCTGAGATGGTCACCACATTTTGAAGATTCTTTGCATATATATCCATTCTTATCTCCCCCATATCATAAGAAGGATTGTCGATATATTTTGTCCGATAGCCAACGCTCGATACCTTTACTATTATATTCTTACGGTCGCACGGAATTGAAAAATACCCGTTATCATCGGTGACGCCATAGGTGAGTGCAGTTGAATCTTTAGGGGTCAATAATATAACGGTCGCATAGCTCACCGGCTCACCACCTTCCTTACTTATTGTGCGTCCTGAATATGCGTATTTTCCTTTCTGCATGGGCTGAACATAAATCTCATCACCATAAGTAGTCACAGATATAGGATTGAGAACCACCAGTTCTTTTATTGCCATCAGGGGATTTTGCGACTTTATTCTGCCTTTTACTTTATAACTTTCAAGTTCATCATATATAAAGCTGATTTTAACCTCCATGTTTTTCTTACTGAAATCAGCAAGCGCCTCAGAAAGTGGAAGTCCGGTGTAATCATTGCCAACAACATCAGCAAGCAAATTAAATGCCAGACATAATACTGTCAGCGCCATCAATATTTTACGTTTCATGTCTATTATTATTTCAAAATCAAGGTCTTGTCAGATAAAGTCAAATTAATTATCTCAAAATTATTGAATTGTCTTACAATTTCTTCCGGCGCCTCGGATTTATTCCATTTAAAGAAGAACCGATTTGCAGCTGCTTGCTTATTTAGAACGTCAAGCTTAAGACCATAATATTGCGATATCTGGTCAAGAATCATGGAAAGAGGCTCATTCTCAAACACAATAATTGATTGGGGTATACTGTCGGGTATTACTGTCATGACACTATCATTGGATATTGACAACGCCTGTGAAACTTCAGAAGGTTTATCTATTGATGTGGATTTAACAACCTTACTATTACTATTTTTCATCACTATTCCAACTCCTATGGCAAGAGCTGCCACTGAAGTTAAAATAACAATACCTCCTACCGCTACTCTACGGCTTATGAATTTAGGGAACTTTATTTTACGCTTTTTGCTTTGTATGAACCTATTCCATTCATCTTCTACCTCCTTTTCTGATAGTCGGGGAGTTTTCCTCAAGGCACTGTCTGAATCGCATATAAGGTCATAAAACTCCTTTACTTCCGGATCTTCCAAAATTGCGTTGAGTTCTTTTTCTGAATATTTTTCCGGATGCTCAGTTATATCTAAAGCTTTTAAAAATTTATCCATATGCTTATTTTTTACAGGTTATTTTCTCTCTGACATGCTCAAGTCCGTTTTTCAAATGTTTATAGACGGCAACTTTACTGATTCCAAGTTCTTCGGCTATCTCCAGATAAGACAATCCTCTCTCGAAGCGCATAATCATCACTTTTGAACATTGTGGAGTAAGCTCAGAGATGATCACCTTACGAATCTTTTCAAGATATTCTTCCCGCTCGGCGGTTTCTTCTTCCTGACACAAGGATGTGCTTATAAGTTTTTCAACACCCTCTTTCACCGGCATTTTCTTTAGCAGATTTATACACCGGTTTCTAACACATCTCATGAGATAGCCTTTGCCTCGTTCATCAGGCGGAGACGTAAGAAGAGCGGTAAAGACATCGTGCACCACATCGTGGGCGGAGTCTTCATCCTTGAGCAGAGAGAATGAGAGAGAAAACATCTCATTATAATGCTCTCTGAAAAGTTGCTCTATTTTATCTATATTATTCATACATCATACAGACAAAATACCTGTAAAAAAACTAACCCCTATAAAATAAAAATTTCCTGAAAATTCAGGAAATTTTTATTTTATCATTACCATTTCTTAGCTTGCTTTAAGTAGTAATAGGCTGCGAATATGGCAATTGCAGGGTACTTTAGAAAGCTTTATTGCATTTCTGTACTATTTAATAAATTTAATTGATATACATCGGTTTTCAATTTCCCAAGCAAGCACATAGCTTCCGGCAGGAAGTGAAGACACATCAATGTTTTCTACTACTTTACCGGCTTTCATTTTCGACCCATTGAGATTGACGATAGAATATGTACCTGTCAATTGAGAATTACCGTTCGATATAAAACGTATTTCTGAAGCTGAAGGAGAATATGTAACAATATAATCAGTGTTGTCTACTGTAATATCACCTACGCCGGAATTTCCCTTTAGTTCATCTCGTATAATCTTCCAATGGCGGTTAGGCTTAGTTGGATTATTCTCATCATTATCCCAGGATATCACCGGATTTCCGTCATCAAAATTTCCTCCTGAATTATTCCACGCCAATCCCGTAGCACGGTTGGCAATGATGTATACTCCACCCGTAGGAACCGGTACAATTTGCCATAGCTGTCGGCTATCGTTCTTGGCAGGATCAACAATAGCCAATTGAGTATTACGCTGATAGAAGCCGTAGCTTAAAGGAGCCTCATCCTTTATGGCCTTGCCGGCAACACGGTTAAGGATCATGTAGTAGCCGTCGCCAACAGGCTCCAAGCTCCATTGCTGACTCTCTTTTCCAGATAAGTAGGTGTTGCTACATAGTGTTGAACCTTCATCGGTTATGTCAGCACATTTCATAGTGTTAGCATTGTGAATGCGGTAATAATAATCTGCTTCAACCTCAAACGGAGGAGTGGGCACTGCACCGGCTGCTTCTTTTTCAAAAGTATCCGTAAGATAGCTAATGCGTTCTTTTACAAACTTGCGTAGAAAATCTACAGTAGCAGAATAAGTAGAGAAAATTTGGTATTC
The DNA here is from genome assembly GCA_964640365.1 of uncultured Sangeribacter sp. Taxonomy (GTDB): domain Bacteria; phylum Bacteroidota; class Bacteroidia; order Bacteroidales; family Muribaculaceae; genus Lepagella. The sequence continues at coordinate 8,348 of CAZXHO010000055.1, forward strand.
ATCATACACTCTTTGATTTACGGGCCACAACTTACCATCGAGTGCTTGAGAAGCAGTCAATTCGGACTCTTTATCATCTATAAATTTCAAGAGCTTCTCTTCAAGTCCTTCCGATACCATACTTACCCATTTATCATTCACAGCATTTACAAACCATGGATCTTCCCACATTCTGCGAACCCAGACACCTGTTAGGTCAGCACCAAAACCATCTTTTAATACCAAACGTCGTGTCATATCACCCTGACGTTGGCAGTTGTTGAATGCAATATCGTAATCCCATAATGGTCCCCAATATATCTTGGGGTCATCCTGATTTTTATAGATATAGGTGCTCCAGAAAGAATCCGGATTGGCAGTCATTTCCGAAGCCACATACCAACTTACGAGAGTATTTTCATCAATAAATTGACGATAACCGGTTTCGGGGTTAGTGAAATCAGCACTGAACAGTGCGTTTTCGAAACTCTGAATATAATTATGGATATAATCTACTTGTCTTTGGTCGATTATTTCGTCATCAGGAGATTTAACGGTGATCTTTACGCCTCGGTTGGTGGTGAAATAACAAGGCTCGCTATCCGCAAAACCATCTACTTCCAACAAGTATCCCCCTGTAATATTGGAATTATCCGTCATAGGATCTTCCTGCTCTACGATATCGACGCGTTTTCCTCTGACTTCAATCTGATCCGAAATCTGATAGTTGCCGACATACTTACCGTTAAGTACCAGATCTACGAATTGGGCAGCCGCAGTGAAAGGTTGCCCTGCCAAGTCTCCTAAATAAGCAGCAAGCGCATTGCGCATAAGACTCTTGTCTGCATAATTGGCAAGCAGGGTCCAACTCTTGGCTTTAGCATGGTAGGAACCTAAAAATTCCTGCTTCTTGTTAAACTTTATTCTATAGGGTTTCTTGGCAAGTCCCCATGTAGAATTTCCACGTCCGCGTATGCCTAATGCATCGTAATATTTTTCTCCGCTGGCATCAACATAGCGTAAGGTGGCGTTCAGATAAGTTTCTTTACTCGCGATTGAATGATGATTCTCTGTTTCAATGTAAACCGTGGGTAGGTTAGTTTTCTGAGTATAGTCTTGCGCTGACAACGACAGGCACGACAATGCCATCATACAGGCACTGAAATGGTAATTATTGACTTTCAAAGCTCTTGGATTGAAGGTTAGTTTTAAATATATCGCAAAGATAGGCAAAAATCCTAAAATATTGATAAAAAATTCGATAAGCTTTTCTACCACCCTCCCACCTCCTTATTTGACATATGCAAATATTATGGATTTTTGAGATAGGTTGTACAATTCCACAGCGAAATGATTCGAATCATTAAAGTTTTGATAACTCATCGATCAATGCCGGCCGACGTGGAGTACGTGATTTCTGTTCTGTGATAATCCTTTCAGCCTCTTTATTGCCGCCATATTTGATTAGATTTGTTAGAAGCTCTACACCATAACATTTGCGCAATCGTTGACCAATCCTTTATAATCCGAATCTTGGATTACTCCATCTTTGGCAAGTCTTAGCACCTCCTCATAGTCAGATTTATCCCATGCAAATTGAATGAGTCTCTTACGGAAGTCCGGATTAGACACCTTGTTATACATGAACTCAATTTGATCTTCCCAGCTCCCACAACGTGACATCATTTCGAGTTTATATCGTTGTACTCTTTCGGTATAAACTTTATACTCCAATCATCTCCATCGGATTTGATTTCATCCAACGCCTTGATAACTTCACTCTGTTTTTCTTCAGTATCAGCAAGGTCAATTGCCAATGCTATCCAATCCCACCACCAATCCCAGCCTTTGAGATCTTCCTCAATGAATCGAGATAATACATATTCAAAAATGTTGGATCTAATGCTTTCAGGAAGCGCGGGCTTGCTGCATAATCTATGCCATTTTTCAAAGCCTTCATCCACAATGGCTCCTAAATTTCCTGCACTATCATCTCCACTATTTAGAATATCTTCCGAGATTTAAGCTATCCCGGTAAACGCTGCCGTTGCGACTTCCCATTGTTCATTATCCATAGCATCTTCTGCCTCCTCAAGTATGCATCCGATAGCACGGTTAAGGATTCATAGAGACTGGACGTTGGGAAAGGAGTTGCAGCTTAAGCTATTCATTGGCATTCAGTTGATGAGAGCTTTTTTCCCTGGCATTTTTCTCAATGCGGTTACTGATGAACAGAAAGCAATCCGTGTTCACGATTTCAATCGCCGCATTTCAAAGAACATAAAGGAGGTGTGCGAATCACTCGACGTTCAATGTGTCACACCGCAGTACGCTCGAAATTCTTTCATTTCAGCTTTGGCACATCATGGGGTTATGA
>CAZXHO010000056.1:0-10692 GCA_964640365.1 uncultured Sangeribacter sp.
GAAGCGGCTCCGCTACTATCACGGTTTCAAATTCATCTACTTCCGGAGGTGCAATCTCCGTGTTGATTACTTCCGTAATTCCTGTTACGGCTTTCTTACGCCTCAGTTTGTTGATACAAATATTTTTAAGTGCAAAGAAGAGTTTGTTGGAAGCCTCTTTAGCCGTGAGAGGTGGGGGCGCACTCCAGATATTGCAGAACGCATCTTGCACTGCATCGTCGGCATCCGCATCATTTTTTAGAAACCGGAATGCCACATTATGCAGCTTTCTGTTGAGTTCTGAGTATGCATCTGTAAGTGTATTTGTTTCCATACACTTCTTATTACACCTATGAAGCCGAAACATTACCTCAAAGTTAAAAATTTTTTAAAAGACTCTTGAAATTTTTTTTGTAATTTTGCAATAATTCCATACCGGTAGGGCTAAATGGGCCATATACAACCCGTTTTTGCAGCCAAACCCGGCTCAGATGTGCATCATACCTTATTTGACACGGCAAGATGAAGGATTTTACCGAGACGGATATTGAACATATCGAACAACTCATAGAGAATCAGGATGTGGAGGCAGCCCAGCAGGAAGTGAAGGAACTTCATGCTGCTGATATCGCGGAACTGTTTCAGTCGCTGAACTTACGTCAGGCGGAATGGCTTTTCAATCTCATAGAAGACAATGAGAAGAAGGCAGACGTCTTGATGGAACTTGATGAAGATGACCGTAAGAAAGTGCTTGAGGGGATGGATCCGGAGCAGATCGGTCACTTTATCGACCTTCTTGACACAGACGATGCCGTAGACCTTATCCAGGAACTTGATGAGGAAGACCGTGACGAGGTGATCCAGCATATCGATGACGTTGAACAGGCAGGAGATATCGTGGATCTTCTCCAGTATGATGAAGACACTGCGGGCGGTTTGATGGGCACCGAGATGATCGTTGTAAATGAAAATCTCTCAATGCCTGACTGTTTGCGTGAAATGAGACGTCAGGCAGAGGATCTTGACGATATCTATTATGTCTATGTGGTTGACTATGACAACCGCTTGAAAGGGGTACTTCCGCTGAAAAAGATGATTACTCATCCATCTGTTTCTAAGATTAAGCATGTAATGGAAGAACTGCCCGTTTCCGTAAGGACAGATACTCCCATTGATGAGGTGGCGATAGACTTCGAAAAATACGACCTTGTGGCTATGCCGGTTATAGACAGTATCGGACGGCTTGTGGGTCAGATCACTGTCGACGACGTTATGGATGAAGTCAGGGAACAGAGTGAACGCGACTATCAGCTTGCATCAGGTATCTCCTCAGACGTCGATGCGTCCGACTCAGTATTCGCTCAGACCAAGGCACGTATCCCATGGCTTCTTATAGGAATTATCGGAGGTATTGTAAATTCATTGATTCTTGGAGGCTTTGAGGCGCAGATTGCAGCGGTTACGGCTCTTGCTATCTTTATCTCGCTGATAGGTGGAACGGGTGGTAATGTAGGTGTTCAGGCTTCGGCGATAGTGGTGCAGGGCCTTGCCAACGGACGCCTCGATATAAAGAATTCCACATCTCAGATAGGAAGGGAATTCCTTGTGGCTATGATGAATGCAATAGTAATTTCGAGCGTTGTGTTCCTGTATATTTACTTTACCCAACCGGCAGGAATAAAATATACCGTTGCATTCGCTGTGGCGGCATCACTTTTTGCAGTGGTTATCTTTGCAACAGTATTCGGTACACTTGTGCCTCTTACTCTGGAACGTCTCAAAATTAATCCCGCGCTTGCCACAGGCCCCTTCATACAGATCACCAACGATGTGGTGGGATTGTTGATATATGTAGGCATGTCTACATGGATGCTTTCGGTTTTCAGTTGATCACTTTCCCTCTTCACTATTTCCCTTACATTTCCTTATGGCAAAGATAGCAGAAACACCTCTCATGCTCCAGTATCTGGAGATGAAGAAGAAACATCCGGATGCAATTCTCCTTTTTAGAGTAGGCGATTTTTATGAAACATTCTCGGAAGATGCCATTGCCGCAAGCGAAATATTGGGAATTACCCTTACACGCCGTGCCAATGGAAAAGCCCAGTCGGTAGAACTTGCCGGATTTCCCCATCATGCTCTCGATTCTTATTTGCCCAAACTTGTGAGAGCAGGTAGAAGAGTGGCAATCTGCGAGCAGCTTGAAGATCCGAAGCTCACCAAGAAGCTTGTAAAACGAGGAATCACCGAACTTGTAACCCCGGGGGTCAACACATCTGCCGGTGCTTTGCAAGCCAAAGAGAATAATTTCCTTGCCGCAATTCATATAGAGGGTCAGAATATAGGTCTCGCTTTTCTTGATATATCTACAGGAGAATTCTTGTGTGCGGAAGCATCTGCTGAGGAGGCCGACAAGCTTCTGAGCACCATGCAGCCTAAGGAATTGTTGAGAATGAGGGGCACACGTGATTTCTGTACGACCCACTTTTCTCACAAGTGCAGCGTATTTGAACTGGATGACTGGGTATATACCACTGATGCTGCTGAAGAACGATTGCTAAAACAATTCTCCACTTCTACTTTGAAAGGTTTTGGAGTTGACAATCTTCCGGCAGGCATAATAGCTGCCGGTAGTATACTTCATTATCTCGATATCACCAGCCACACCCAATTGTCGCACATAACGGCACTCAGTCGCCTTGACAACAGACGCTATATGCATCTCGATCGGTTTACAGTGCGTAATCTGGAGCTCATAGAGCCACTGAGCCCGGAAGGGAAGAGCCTGTTGAGAGTGATTGACAAAACGAATTCTCCAATGGGGGCTCGCCTGTTGCGCAGATGGATTATGCTCCCTCTTCTCAATATAGAAAAATTGAAGTCGCGTCATGACGTGGTGGAAACTTTCTTTAATGACAACGGTTTGAGAGAGAGGGCACGGGAGTGTACAAGAAGGGTAGGGGACATAGAGCGTCTCGGTGGCCGTGTGGCTTCCGGAAAGATTTCTCCAAGAGAGATGCTTCAGCTTGCCGAGGGGGTGAGAGGCGCTATGGATTTGCGTGATACCCTCAGGCGTAGCGGGGCGGAGTGTCTTCAGTCATTGGCGCATGGTATGACCGACATAATGGATGTCGCAAATTGGATAGGCGCTACAATTGCTCCGGATGCTCCGAATGGATTTGGAAAAGCTCCTGTAATTGCAGACGGTGTAGACAAAGAACTTGATGAACTGCGCGCCCTGAGGTCGAATAGTCATGACGCACTCCTTGCCATACAGACCAGAGAAATTGAAAATAACGGCATAACTTCTCTCAAAATCCATTTCAATAATGTTTTCGGCTATTATCTGGAGGTGAGAAACACTCATAAAGAAAAGGTGCCTGAAACATGGATAAGAAAACAGACGTTGGTTAATGCCGAGCGCTACATCACTCCGGAATTAAAGGAATATGAAGATAAGATAATGGGCGCCGATGAGAGGATTGCTGCAATCGAAGACCGTATCTACAAAGCATTGCTTGAAAAGATAAACACACGGTTTACTGACTTGCACGCCAATTCTTCGGTCGTAGCTATAACCGATTGTCTGTTATCTTTTGCAGAAGTGGCATCGGCTTATGGATATGTGAGGCCGGAAATCAACGATTCGCTGTCTTTGAGTATTACCGACGGCCGACACCCTGTGATAGAGCGTAACATGGCTCCAGGAGAATCTTATGTGGCAAATTCGGTTTCACTTGATTCTGACACACGTCAGATCATGATGATCACCGGCCCGAATATGAGCGGTAAATCAGCTTTGCTTCGACAGACAGCATTGATTGTGCTCCTTGCACAAATCGGATCTTTTGTTCCTGCTAAAGCTGCCAGTATAGGAATCGTTGATAAAATTTTCACGCGTGTTGGTGCCAGTGACAACATCTCTTCCGGAGAATCAACGTTTATGGTGGAGATGAATGAGGCTGCTGCCATACTTAACAATATGAGTGAGCGATCACTCATACTGTTCGATGAACTTGGTCGCGGTACTTCTACATACGACGGCATCTCTATTGCATGGTCTATAGTCGAACACATTCATGAAAATGGAAGATGTCGCCCCAAGACGCTTTTTGCCACCCATTATCATGAACTCAATGAGATGGAAAAGAATTTCAGCCGTATTGCCAATTTCAATGTTTCGGTAAAAGAGATCGGGGGAAAGGTGGTATTTCTCCGCAAACTGGAAAGGGGAGGTTCTGAACATAGTTTCGGCATACATGTTGCAAAGTTAGCCGGAATGCCCCCTTCTATTGTCAGAAGGGCAAATCAAGTGCTCGGACAGCTTGAAGAGGCTTCCAAAGGTGTTGAAGGGAAGAAAGGTGACAGTGTAAGCAAGGCTGCCGTTGGAAATCTCGGAACACGCCGTGACGGATATCAGATGAGCTTTTTTCAACTTGACGATCCGTTACTGTCACAAATCCGGGATCGCCTTTTGGACGTGAATGTAGACAATCTGACGCCTTTGCAGGCTCTAAATATGCTTAACGATCTGCAGGGTTTGCTCAGAGGAAAATAATTCTATGGTCTTACATGCCAAGGCGTGGAGGTAAAAAGTCTTGTTTACTATTGCTCTGGTCTTTCTGAAAAGGAGATAGCTCAACTTTTATCCTGAGTAATACGTTATTATTCTGTAAGGGGGAAGCTTGCTCCGGCATTCTCTTTGTCCATAACAATAGGCAAAGGTTTCTTCCTCCGTCAGAATGTACAATCATAAAAATACATATTATGGAAAATACAAATTATCAGGATCAGGCAATCAACGCTGCCAAAGAGAGTCTCGCAGCTGCAAAAGAAGCATGTAATGCAGAAATGAATAATCTTAAACAAAAAGAGGCAGAAGCAAAGACCGACGCATTGTCTCAGGCTGCCAGCCTCAAGGAGGCTGCTTCAGCAAAAGTAGAAGACCTTAAAGATGCTGCCGCTGCTAAGGCCGAGCAGCTCAAAGAACAGGGTGCACAGCTTCAGGATAAGGCTGCTCAATTGCAAGACCAAGCTGCTGAGAAAGCTGCTGCGCTTAAGGATCAGGCAGTAGATGCCGGTCAAGCTATTAAGGAAAAAGCATCAGGCTTATTCGATAAGTTGAAAGATAAGACAGCCGGTATACTTCATGCCGGTGCCGACAAGCTCTCAGATCTTGCAGATAAACTTGACTGATTTTATATTTAAATATTAAAAGATTTTAAATGCAGCCCGTCAAAATTTTGACGGGCTGCATTGTTGAATGGGAGAGGGGTAGGATAAATTGGGTTCAACTGCCGTGGGTAAGGATTTTGAAATACCTGTAGATAAGTTTTGGGATTCGATTACTATTTTTTTGCGATTTAGATTTGTAAATTGTTTGCAATTTTAACTAACTTTACACCTCGAAACGAAAAAGTGGATTTTTCAGAAATGTCAGACACCTGTTATCATATTCCAGCCCTTCTTGAAGAAACGATTAATCTATTGAATATTAATCCAAAAGGCATTTATATTGACGCTACATTCGGCGGTGGCGGACATTCGCGTGCCATATTGGATTGCCTTGGCGAACAGGGTCATCTCTTTTCTTTCGACCGCGATATGGATGCCTATTCCAACCGCATTGACGATCCAAGATTTACATTTGTACATTCCAACTTCCGCTTTATCGAAAATTTCATGAGGTTTTACAACGTGGATAAGGTGGACGGAATATTGGCTGACCTTGGAGTAAGTTTCCATCATTTTGATTCAGGAGAAAGAGGATTCTCATTTCGCACGGATGCCCCTCTCGACATGAGGATGAACCGTAGTTCCATGCAAACGGCTGCCGATATTTTGTCATCAGCCGATGAAGCTGAGCTAAAGAATATCCTGTATACTTATGCCGACCTAAAAAATCCCGGAAAGATTGCAAGGGCTATTGTGAAGGCAAGAGAGGAAGCTCCCGTTGATACTACATTCCGCCTGGCAGAAATAGTGAGGAAGGAGATTGATCCGAGACAGGAAAAGAAAGAACTTGCTCAGGTATTTCAGGCATTACGCATAGAAACCAACGATGAGATGGGCGACCTCCGTAGATTTCTGAAGGCAACTGAAAAGGTGCTCGGAAAGGGTGGCAGACTTGCTATGCTTACCTATCACTCGATAGAAGACAGGATAGTGAAGAATTTTATGAAAACCGGTAATGTGGACGGGATAGAAGAGAAAGACTTTTTCGGGAAAGTCAATACTCCTTGGAAACTGATTACTCGTAAACCGGTTGAACCTTCGGAAGCCGAAGTAGAAAACAATCCGCGTTCGCGAAGCGCAAAATTAAGAGTAGCAGAATATTTACCCTCCGACAACAGGTGACATCTTAATACTCCTTCGTTTAAAACATCTCCTCATAGAATTCCTCTCCCATAAAAACTCTCTCTTGAAATGGCATCTAAAGAAAAGACGGAAAAGAAAAAGAATAATAATAAACGGCCTGCGCCCTCTTGGGTATCTGATGTGCGCTACGGACGTTCACTGTCTGTAGACTTTTTCAAGCATAACGCATGGCTTCTTATGGTTTTTGTGGTGGCAATCCTTTCCCTAATGGGTTTACGCTACAAGACTAAGACTAAAATGGAGGAGATAAAACGGCTCACCGTAGATCTCCAAAGGGCTGAAAGCTCAAAACTACAGGAAAAAGCTGCGTATATGTCGCTGATACGCGAGAATGAAATGAAGCGCATGGTTGAGGAGAGCGGACTGGGACTTGAGTTTCAGGAATTTCCTCCCTACGAATTGGAACTTGACAATAATTGATAAAGCCAACGCTACAATATGACTGCTAAATTAAAAAAACGCAAACGTCAGACCAATAAGAACCATATTCTTTTCAGATATGGTCTTATAACCCTTGCATTCCTTGGGTTTGCTGTGGCTGTGGTTGTGAAGCTATTCGACACAACCGTTATTGAAGCTCCGCAATGGAATGAAAGGGCTCATAGAGAATTGTCGAAAACTACTCCCATACCCCCGGAAAGAGGTAATATTCTTGCCTCTAACGGCAATATCCTTGCCTGCAACCTTAAGGTATATGACATTAAGATCGATTTGAGACATAATAAGGTTCTTAAGGATTCTTACAACGCAAAGATAGACAGTCTTGCCGACTCACTCGATTACTACTATCCACGTGTAAAGAATCTAACCCGCCATCCTGACACTCTGAAAAAGTATTCGTGGCACACACGCCTCAGAAAGGAATTTGACAAAGAACCCAACAAACGTCCGAGAGCATTAAGACTCGCACAGAAAAAGACTCTTGAGGATTTTGAACGTATCAGAAACTTCCCTTATCTGAGAGATTTCAAAGGGAAAGGATTCCGTATTCCTCTGTATAAAGAAGAGAAAAATATAAGAATGTACCCTTACGGAAGAATGGCTTACCGCAGTATTGGAAGGGTAAATGAAAATTTCGAGACAGGGGAATTTCATGGCTATTCAGGTCTTGAAAAGGACTTGGATTCTTTGCTTTACGGACGTCCCGGAGTAGCAAAGAAAGTTGCCCTTACTTCCAGTATCGGCAACTGGGTTGACAAACCGGCAGTACGTGGCTTTGATATCCACACCACTATCGACATAGACTTGCAGGATATGCTCGAGGAAGAATTGCTTCATATCTGTTCTGAGTCGAATGCGGAGTGGGGGACAGCTATCCTGATGGAAGTTGAAACCGGTGAGATAAAAGCTATATCTAACATTGAACTCCTTGATAACGGTACTTATGGGGAGGCTCTGAACCGTGCCGTTTTGCCTTTTGAGCCGGGTTCTGTAATGAAACCCATCTCCCTGATGATTGCTTTCGAAGACGGGCTGGTGAAAAGTGTCAACGACATTGTTGACTGCAGTCCTTTCCAGCGAACAAGCGATCCTCATGCGCCCGGGGTGAAAAGTATGAAGCAGGTGATCGAAATGTCGTCAAATACCGGAATTGCTCGTGTGATTTTCCGAGGTTATGCCAACGATCCGGCAAAATTTCACGACCGCCTCACCTCCATAGGCTTTTTCGAACCTATGCACAGTGGTATTGCAGGTGAATGTATTCCAAGGATAAGGAAGCTTCTTCCGAAAGATTCTCGTGGAAACAATATTACGATCACCTCCCGCCATCTCGACCTTGCACGCCAGGCTTACGGCTACAACACAGAGATTCCGCCTCTCTATACTTTGTCGGTATATAATGCAATAGCCAACGGTGGTAAATATGTCAGACCCCATCTTGTCAGATCTCTTAGAGATGAAAATGGACGTGATTCTATACTCCCCATCGAATACATACGCGAACGCATCTGTTCTCCTGAGACAGCCAATAAGGTTACGGCTTGTCTGCGTGAAGTTGTATGGGGAGAACACGGCACTGCCCGTATGGTGAGGGATGATCGTGTAGAGATAGTGGGCAAAACCGGCACTGCATATCCGGTTGACAAGGGAAGTTATGACCAATCAAAGCGCAGATATGCGTTTGCAGGATTCTTTCCACGCGAAAATCCGCGCTATTCCTGCATGGCTCTCGTTTTGGGTCCCTCCGGCACCAGTGCTAACCGAACTTCCGGACAGGTTGTGAAAAACATAGCAGTCAAGATGTTCGCCCGGGGTATGCTTGACAACAAATCTTCATTCATGGATGAGAAAAAGGGTTCCAGCCCCGTCTTTGTGGCATCCGAGAAGTATTCTTCCGCAGAGCTCACCACCGCTTTGGGCATCAGTAAATCGAGAAAGGTCAAGGCCAATGCTGAGAATCACGATTCCGCTACTGTCCCCGACGTGATAGGATATGACGCCCCGACTGCAGTGAAACTTCTTGAACAGAGAGGTTTGAATGTGATTATCCGCGGAACGGGAAGGGTTGTTTCACAATCTATTCCGAAGGACACACCTATAGTTCCCGGAAAAAAGATAGTGCTTGGACTGCAGATCTGAAATTTCTAACCTTAGAATAAAACTACTATAATATATGACTTCCAAATTATCTACTCTTCTCAAAGACATAGATGTAATTGAGATTATAGGAGAGACCGACAAAAATATAACTTCGCTCGAGAGTGATTCGCGCAAAGTGGATAAAGACGGTATGTTTGTTGCCGTTAAGGGTGTGACTAACGATGGACATAAGTATATACCTATGGTGGCAAGTGCACATGTGGGTGCCATTGTATGTGAGGAATTGCCCGCTACATTTGAAAAGGGTATCACATATGTTCGTGTTGCCGATTCTGCAGAGGCACTCGGTCGCCTCGCCTCAGCTTGGTATGGTCATCCCTCTTCCAAGCTGAAGCTGGTGGGCGTGACCGGTACGAATGGAAAAACCACGACTGCAACTTTGCTTTATGAGATGGCAAAGCTTGAGGGTTATAAGGCAGGTCTGTTATCAACGGTATGCAACTATGTGATGGACAGAATGATCCCCACTACCCATACCACCCCTGATCCGCTTACACTGAATGAACTCCTGGCGGAGATGGTGAATGAGGGTTGTGACTATGCATTCATGGAGGTTTCCTCCCATTCCACGGCTCAGAAGAGAGTTGCAGGCCTTCGGTTCGCAGGCGGTATCTTTACTAATCTCACCCGCGATCACCTTGATTACCACGGCACAGTGGAGAATTATATGAATGCCAAGAAAGCATTTTTCGATATGCTGCCTTCCGATGCTTTCGCCCTTATCAATGCCGACGACAAATGTGGGGCCTATATGGTGCAGAACACCAAGGCAAAGATCTATACATATTCTCTGAGAAGTGATGCCGACTTCAGGTGCAAGGTGCTCGAAACACGTCTTGACGGCACACTTATGCTTCTAAACGGCAGGGAGGTGGAAGTTCAGTTCACCGGCCGTTTCAATGCCTATAACCTTACAGACGTATATGGAGCCTCCATTTTGACCGGATTTGATCCGGAGGAGGTATTGGTCAATATGAGTCGTCTTGTGCCGGTTGCAGGACGTTTCCAGCCATTCCTGTCTGCAGATGGTGTGGCAGCTATCGTGGATTATGCCCATACTCCCGATGCTCTTGTCAACGTGCTTGATACTATCAGGGGAATTGTGGGTAACGACGGAGAGATCATTACAGTAGTTGGTGCGGGTGGCAACCGTGATCATGGCAAGCGCCCCATGATGGCTCAAGAAGCTGCGTGCAGAAGCGACTATCTCTTCCTCACAAGCGACAACCCGCGTAATGAAGTTCCGGAGGATATCATTGCCGATATGCGTGCAGGATTGAACCGTGACGAACTTGAGCGCACGGAATGTATAACCGACCGGCGCGAGGCAATCCGCGAGGCAATCCGCCGTGCCAAACCCGGAACTGTAGTGCTGGTTGCTGGCAAGGGGCACGAAACATATCAGGAAGTTAAGGGAGTACGCCATCATTTTGATGATAGGGAGGAAGTTAAATCAGCATTAGAAGAGAGATGATCTACTATCTATTCCAACTGCTACAGGACTCGGATATCCCCGGTGCGCGTCTGATGGACTACATCACATTCCGCGCCGGAATATCCTTTACGCTTGCGCTTCTCCTTGCTCTCTTCTGTGGCAAGGATATTATACACAGACTGCAGAGGATGCAAGTGGGTGAAGTAGTGAGAAACCTCGGTCTCGAAGGGCAGATGAAGAAAACAGGCACTCCAACAATGGGTGGTATAATAATAATTCTTGCCATAATGGTACCGTGC
>CAZXHO010000057.1:0-10665 GCA_964640365.1 uncultured Sangeribacter sp.
TAATAATAATTCTTGCCATAATGGTGCCGTGCCTTCTATTGGGAAATCTTACCAATATCTATATGATCCTGATGTTGGTCGCCACTTTGTGGATGGGTGTGATAGGGTTTCTTGACGACTACCGCAAACTGAAATACCACAACAAGGACGGACTGCAAGGAAAGTACAAAGTAATTGGACAGGTTGGCCTCGGTCTGTTGGTTGGAATAACGATGTGGCTTTCACCATCTATTGTGATGAGTCAGAATACGAGTAAAGTTCGGGAAACACCGTCTGAAAAAATGGTGATTTTCAACGACTCTGACGGGTCTTCTACCATCTTTGTGAGTGAGCCGGTAATAGATAAGGGAGTCTCTTACTCAAAACCTGAGAAAACCCCTCAGACCACTATCCCTTTTGTGAAAAACAATAACTTCAACTATGAATGGCTCACAAGCTGGATTTCAGATAAAAACATAGCCTCCACACTTGGATGGCTCGTATTCGTGTTGGTTGTGATAATAGCTGTCACCGCCGTGAGTAACGGCGCTAATCTAACAGATGGTCTTGACGGTCTTTGCGCCGGCACATCGGCTATTATAGCCACAGCACTTGCCATAATGGCATATCTTGGAGGTAACGTCATCTATTCCGGTTATCTGAATATCATGTATATTCCCGGTAGTGAGGAATTAGTGGTCTATGCAGCGGCATTTATAGGTGCATTGGTCGGTTTCCTGTGGTATAATGCATTCCCTGCCCAGGTCTTTATGGGCGATACAGGCAGTCTTACCATTGGTGGTATTCTGGCAGTGTTCGCTATTCTGATCCGCAAGGAACTCCTCATACCCCTATTGTGCCTGATTTTCTTTATCGAAGACCTTTCCGTTATCCTTCAGGTGGGTTATTTCAAATACTCTAAAAAGAAATATGGAGAAGGGCGCAGGATTTTTAAAATGACACCACTTCATCATCATTTTCAGAAGGCAGGTGATGTCTCTGTGAAATGTCTGGTGAATTTCCCGAAATTCCCGGTGCCGGAGTCAAAGATTGTGACTCGTTTCTGGATTGTCGGCATTATGCTCGCTACACTCACTTTTGTGACACTTAAAATAAGATAATCAATCGGCTGGCTTTCCATTATCGGATTTGCTCTGGTTGCAGGATGTTAAGTGGGTAAGTTCAGCCTCAATATATATCAGACGTGGAGATTAATAAATTCAATATAAAAACCGACGGGCGATTCGTAGCACTCGGCGGAGGAGAAAGCGGCGTAGGCGCGGCTATTCTCGCTAAGGTGAAGGGCATGGATGTGTTCCTCTCTGACATGGGTACTATTTCAGAAAAATATAAGCACATGCTTGAAGAATATAAAATACCTTATGAGGAAGGGAGCCACAGTGAGGAGAAAATCCTGAATGCCGATGTGGTGGTGAAAAGCCCCGGCATTCCCCCTTATGTACCTATTGTGGAAAAGATAGTTGCCAAAGGTATTCCGGTGCTCTCTGAAATAGAATTTGCAGCCGGTTTCACTGATGCCAAGATGGTGTGCATAACCGGATCAAACGGCAAAACCACCACCACCCTCCTCACTTATCATATACTCAAGAAGGCAGGACTGGATGTAGGTCTTGCCGGCAACGTGGGGAAGAGCCTCGCTCTTCAGGTTGCAGTAGACCCACATGACATATATGTGATAGAGTTGTCGAGTTTCCAGCTTGAGAACATGTATAAATTCAAGGCGAACATAGCTGTCATTATGAATATCACACCCGATCATCTCGACAGGTATGATCATAAGATGGAAAATTATGTAGCAGCAAAATTCAGAATTCTGCAGAATCAGACAAATGAAGATTTTTTTGTCTATTGGCAGGATGATCCGGTCATAAAGAAGCAGATTGCCCAGATCCAATGTGAGGCACTTCAGCTTCCGTTCGCAATAGACAGGGAGGAGAATACAGCTGCCTATGTTGAGGAAGGAATTATTCATTTCGCTGTGCCGGGAGATGTGTGGGAAATACCGCGCGACAGATTGTCGCTCCCCGGTCTTCATAATCTCTATAATTCCATGGCAGCGGGCATTTCGGCGTCCGTGTTGCACATAAAGAAGGAAAGTATACGTGAGGCTCTCGAAGACTTTGAAGCTGTTGAACATCGTCTGGAGTATGTTGCTACAGTAGACGGTGTAAGATATGTGAATGATTCCAAAGCCACTAATGTGAATTCCACTTGGTATGCGCTCGAAAGCATGAACACCCCTGTTGTTTTAATACTTGGCGGTAAAGACAAGGGAAATGATTATACGGAAATCGAAGACCTTGTTCGCAAAAAAGTAAAAGCAATCGTATGCATGGGAGTACACAATGAAAAATTGGTTGACTTCTTCACCGGAATAGTGACCGAGATAGCAGACACCCATTCGCTCGCAGATGCACTTCAAGCATGCCGTAGGCTTGCCAAGGAGGGCGACACAGTGCTCCTGTCGCCATGTTGTGCAAGCTTTGACCTTTTCAAAAGTTATGAAGACCGTGGCGATCAGTTCAAGGCTGCGGTAAGAAATATGAAATAAACCACTCTTTATCGGTAACCTAATATCAATATCTCTCATCGTATTATGGAAACATCAAATGAAGCCATCGTTCAAGGCATTGCCATACAGGAAACCATAGATGGCGTTGCGGTTCAGCAACCGGCGCAGCGACGAGTCAAAAAGACTGCGTCTGTGTCAAGACCAAAACCGGATCCCTATATCTGGGGAATCTACATAATGCTGCTTATGGTGGCTGTGATAGAACTCTTCTCTGCCTCCAGTGCCGAGGTATCGGGAGGCAATGTCTACATGCCGCTGATCCGTCATGCCATTTTCCTTGCACTCGGACTCGGACTCGTGCTCGGTCTGCAAAACACTCATTACGGTTATTTCAGTCGTTTTGCATGGTTTTTTGCCATCCTTTCCTTAGGACTTTTGATATTTTCCAATTTCTTTGGAATAGAGATCAACGGCGCACAGAGAGCGATCAATATTGGGGGATTCACAATTCAGCCGGCAGAAATTGTCAAGCTTACTGTTGTGATGCTTCTTGCCACTATCCTTGGACGTCACCAGCAACCTCGCGGGGTGTCTAACCGTGGCATGATGGAAGCTGCCATCATTGTTATTATCTTCGGCGGGTGTCTGTGGAAAAACGGTCTTACCAATACAATCCTGCTTTTCGGAGTGAGCCTTTCGATGTTCTTGATCGGCGGCATGAAATGGAAAAAGATCCTTATGATCCTTGCCATCTACGGTGTCTGCGGAGGCGTGTTGTTCGTCATGAAATACCAGAACGATAAGAAAAGTGAATTCGACAATGTGACTCAAACTGAAGTTATAAGTGATGACCGTGCTGATACTCACAAAGGACGAATCTCGCGCTTCATGGAGGGTGTACATCCCGATGATCCGATCGATGACTACAACCGTCAGGTGATATTTGCCAAAATATCTCAGGCAAACGGAGGTGTGTTGGGTCAAGGTCCGGGTAATTCACGTGAGAGCGCGCGACTCCCACTTGCCTTTTCAGACTATATCTATTCCATAATTGTCGAAGACACCGGATTGGTAGGAGGTGTTTTCTTGCTCATGCTCTACCTGTTTCTGTTGGCAAGGGCAGGACGGATAGCATATAAATGCTCGCGTGCATTCCCAGCCTTCCTGATTATGGGATGTGCCGTGTTAATAGTATTCCAGGCTCTTGTTCATATGGCAATAGTCACGGGTCTATTTCCGGTTAGCGGCCAGCCGTTACCCCTCATATCCAAGGGTGGTACATCGGTGCTGGTTATGTCGGCGGCAATTGGCATAATGTTGTCCGTAAGTCGATTTGCCGTAACCAACGGTAATAAAAATGAAATTAAACAGGAACTCAAGGAATTGCCTGAAGATATGCATGCGGCTAATTTCTCGGGACAAACAAACGATACATCAAAATGAAAGGCGTTAAAGATACAGGTTCATCTTCCGGAAGGATTCCGAGAATAGTAATAAGCGGAGGAGGTACGGGGGGACACATCTTCCCGGCGTTATCCATTGCGGATGCCCTGAAGAGGGAGCTTGGAGCCGACATCCTTTTTGTGGGAGCTGAAAACAGAATGGAAATGACGCGTGTGCCTGATGCCGGCTACGAGATAATCGGCTTGCCGGTGGCAGGATTTGACCGTAAGCACATCTGGCGCAATTTTGGGGTTCTGCTCAAGCTTTTCAAGAGCATGCATCGTTCGCGCAAGATAATAAAGACTTTCAAACCTGATCTGGCAATCGGTGTAGGAGGGTATGCTTCGGGACCCACTCTTAAGGCAGCTCAGAAAGCAGGGATACCCACATTGCTTCAGGAACAGAATTCATATGCCGGTGTAACCAATAAGCTACTCGGCAAGAAAGCTGACCGTATATGTGTTGCTTATGACGGCATGGAACGCTTCTTCCCTGCAGATAAGATTGTAAAGACGGGAAATCCTATACGAAAGAGTCTTACCGACCATGAAAGCAGCGTCAAAGATGCCAGAGAATCTTTCGGATTAGATCCCGATAAGAGAACGCTTCTCGTGGTAGGTGGCAGCCTCGGGGCTCTTACAATTAACGAAAGTCTTGAAAAGGGTATCAAAGAACTTGCAGGCCAAGGCATTCAAGTGATTTGGCAGACAGGGAAGAATTTCGGTGACAGAGGACCGCAGGCTGCACGTGGCTTAAAGGGAGTAGTGGTGACACCGTTTATTTCCGATATGTCTAATGCTTATAGGGCTGCTGACCTTGTGATTGGAAGAGCCGGGGCAGGCTCAATAAGCGAACTGCAGGTATTGGGGAAAGCTGTTATTCTGGTTCCTTCGCCAAATGTAGCTGAAGACCATCAGACCCACAATGCCCGCGCATTGTCCGACAGAGGTGCCGCAGTACTCGTTACTGACGCAGAAGCGCGCACCAAGCTTGTAAAGGAAGCCATAAGGCTTCTTTCCGATAAGAATGCCCTCAGTAAAATGTCGAAGAAAATTTCAGAGATGGCTCTCCCTGATAGCGACAGGAGGATAGTAAACGAGGTGCGAGAAATCCTAAATATTAAGAACTGACGGCTATGGGCTCATTGCATACATCTGATTCACCTTTCCGAAATCTCTATTTTGTAGGTGCCGGAGGAATAGGCATGGCAAATCTTGAAAGATATTTCCTTGCCCTCGGTCATAATGTTGCCGGTTACGACCGTTCACCTTCTGTGCTGACGCAAAGTCTTGAGAAGGAGGGGGTGAGAATAACATATACCGATTCTCCGGACGAAATACCGGAAAAATTTCGAAATCCGGAAGACACATTGGTGGTTTATACACCCGCTGTGCCGGCGGATAGTCCGATTCTGACATGGTTCCGGGCAAACGGATTTGAAGTTATAAAGAGGGCGGCACTTCTTGGTAAAATCACAAGAAGCACCAAAGCCATCTGTGTAGCCGGTTCGCATGGTAAAACCACCACGTGCTCAATGATAGCCAATATATTGAGGGATTCTACCGTAGGTTGCAATGCATTTCTCGGCGGTATTCTTCGAAACATCGGAAGCAACCTTGTGCTTTGCGAAGGTTCCGAATGGTCGGTCATAGAGGCAGATGAATACGACAGATCCTTTCATCAACTCTCTCCAACAATAGCTGTTGTAACTTCTACAGATCCTGATCATCTTGACATCTATGGCGATGAAAAAGGTTATCTCGAAGGATTTGCAAAATTTACTTCACTGATACGTCCCGGTGGATTATTGCTGCTCCATACGGGTCTCAAACTTCATCCTGAGACCGCAGAAGGGGTAAAGACAGAGACATATAGTGGAGGGAAAGAAGGCGATTGGCATGCGGAAGACATAATATTTGGCAACGGAACCCTTACATTTACTCTTGTCGGACCCGATATCCGGGTAGAGAATATAGGTGTGGGAGTACCGGTTGAGATAAACATAGACAATGCTGTAGCGGCGTCTGCGGCAGCCTTGAGGGCAGGAGCTACACCTGATGAAGTTAGAGCCGGCATAGGCAGCTTCAGAGGAGCCAAACGCCGTTTTGAAGTGATACTTGACGGGAGAGACGGCACGACCGCTCTTATAGATGACTACGCTCACAGCCCAAATGAAGTAAAGGCATCGATAAGATCTGTGAAGAAACTCTATCCCAACCGCAAAGTAAGCGTGATTTTTCAGCCTCACCTTTATACGCGGACACGGGATTTTGCACCTGAGTTTGCTGAAGCTCTCTCTGAAGCGGATGAGGTAATAATGCCGGAGATCTATCCTGCCAGAGAGCTTCCGATAGAGGGTGTGGATTCGATGCTGATACTGAAAGATGTTTTGTCAGCGTCAAAATGCTATTGTGAACGAAAAGATTTGCTAAATCTGATAAAAAATTGTAACTTTGACATCTTAATGACGTTAGGGGCAGCCGACATAGACCGTCTGCTTCCCGACATCACGACGATCCTGAAAAGCCGAACACCATAATAGTTATGGGTAGAACGATCATAAAATGGCTGATACTCACCTCTTTGTTTGCGTATATCACCTTTGCGACGATATGGGCACACGGAGAGGCAAAACGTCATAGTTGCAACGGCATAGAGGTTAAAATTGCCAGTGGTATGATCGCTGACACAATCACCGGCAAGGGTGTAATGTATGAGCTCTCAAGGTATCCCGAGCAAATTATTGGGCGACCCATAGAGACCATCAACACCCTTGAACTTGAGCATTATCTCAGCAGTTTCTCAAATTTTGAGGATGTGAACTGTGTGTTCCATACTGACGGAAAGCTCGGGGTGACTGTAACGCCAATGGTGCCGGCGCTTAGGGTCTTTGACAAGGGTAAAAGCTATTACATCAACAAAGATGGTAAAGTGATAGAATCAAAAGCCAATTTCTTTGTAGATGTGCCTATAGTGAGCGGTTCTTTCACCGAAACATTCACACCGAGAGACATTCTCCCTGTCAGCCGGTTTATAATGACTGACAAAGTGTTGAACAAACTCGTAGGAATGATTGAAGCCAAAGATCCACACAATATCATCCTCGTGCCTCGTATTCGCGGTCACGTGGTTAATTTCGGCGACACCACATGCCTTGAAGAGAAAAGACGTGCGCTCCTCACCATGTATCGTAAGGTAATGCCTTACAAAGGTTGGGATGAATATGACACAATTTCTGTGAAATTCAAAGGTCAGGTAGTGGCAACCCGGAAACAGAAAAGACGTCAGGACTATGGCAAAGACTATGGTGACGACATTGCCCTTGAGGAGGCAACTCTTCCACAGGTGGCACCCGTGTCTTTGGAAAATTAGTCTGCTAAACAATGAATTAAACCAGACAGCCTTCCGGCGGTAAAATATAGAAGACATAACAGACAATGAGCGAGAGGTATATAGTGGCTGTAGAAATAAGCAGCTCGAAGATAATAGCTTCCATAGGCAGAACTGCCGGCGAGGGACAGCTTGATGTTGTCGCCGTCGAGGAGGAAAGCGATGTGGAGGGGGTAAGATACGGCATTATCCAGAATCTTGAGGAAACCTCCGTGAGGGTCGCCAGGCTCTTCAGTAAGCTTGAAAACAATTCGGGGATTGCCCCAAGAAAAATAAAGGGAGTCTTTGTAGGACTCTCCGGACGTTCGCTGAGAAATGTAGCTACGGAAGTGTCAATAAGCCTTCCCAACGATACTGAAATCACCGAAGAGATTATTACCCGTCTGAGGACAGATGCAACCCACAAGGCTATTGATAATACACTGGAAGTGGTGGATGCAGTGCCGAGGATATACCATGTGGGAAAATCCGAGACCCATTCTCCCAAAGGTGCTATAGGAAATTTCATACAGGCCACCTATGATCTCGTGGTTTGCCGTCCGGAGATGAAAAGAAACATCATCCGCACCATTCCCGATAAACTTGGGGTGAAGATAGAGAAATTTATAGTCACTCCTCTTGCTACGGCCCATCTGATCCTCTCTTCAGAACAGAAACGGCTCGGATGTATGCTTGTTGATATAGGTGCTGAGACAACCACCATAAGCATTTACAAAAACAAATGTCTCTGTTATTTTGCAACTCTTCCGTTAGGCGGAAGAAACATCACCCGTGATATTACGTCCCTTGCGGTTCTTGAGGAAAGTGCGGAGCAAATAAAAATTGCCTCCGGCAACGCTATGGGACAGGACACACCATCCACTCTCAATGTCAACGGTGTGAGGCTTGCGGATGTCAACAATCTTGTTGTGGCACGTTCCGAAGAAATAGTAGCCAATATAATGGAGCAAATTGAATATGCAGGAATGAAAGAATCAGATCTTCCTGCAGGAATAATTTGTATTGGCGGCGGTTCCAGACTTCAGGGTATGACCGAACTGCTAAGTCTGCAGAGCGGAATGAAGGTGACACGCGGCCAACTTCCTCCATATGTGCATATTTTAGACAAACAGGCAGCTAATAAGAATATAATTCAGGTTGTGAGCCTTCTCTATGCGGGAGCAACTCTCACCACTGAGGAATGTCTCGAAATCAAGCCGGCAGAACAGGTTCCCGTGACAGGGACAGCTCCTGAACCGGACGTAGAACAACCCAAACCCCGCAAAAATCCGGGTTCAGGAAGAAGACGCAAGTTCCTCGACGGTCTGACCAGCAGAATAGGCAATCTCTTCACACCTCCTGATGATGACTCGGAGCTGATGGAATGATATGAACTCTTGACATAATCAAAAGACAGATATAACGGGCAGTAATCCATTTCCCGACATAGAATCTCCCCTTTAACCTCTTACCTCAACATAGCAATGATAAGTATGGACGACGATAATGCAATATATAGTCTCGATGAGGACACCAAGTTTGACGAAGACCCCAATGCCTCGATCATAAAAGTGATAGGTGTGGGTGGCGGCGGCAGTAATGCCGTCAACTACATGTATGGGCAGGATATCCCGAACGTCAACTTTGTGGTTTGCAACACCGACAAACAGCATCTCAACGAAATGGCAGTGCCCAAGAAAGTGCTTCTCGGATGGAACGTGACGCACGGACGCGGTGCCGGCAATAATCCGGAGATAGGACGCCAATGTGCAGAAGAGAGCAGTGAGGAAATCAAGGAGCTCTTCAGGGATGGCACGGAAATGGTATTCATCACCGCCGGCATGGGTGGTGGCACCGGCACGGGAGCTGCTCCTGTCGTGGCGCGGCTTGCCAAAGAGGCAGATATGCTGACAATAGGGATTGTTACGGTGCCGTTTATGTTTGAAGGAGAGAAGAAAATCCTTAAGGCTCTCGACGGTGCAAATGAAATGCGTGAACATGTCGACGCCCTGCTGGTGATCAACAATGAAAATCTCATTGAGCTCTACAAAGACTATAACTTCTTCAACGCGTTCCAAAAGGCTGATGATACTCTTGCCAATGCTGCAAGAAGTATTTCAGACATTATATCCGAGCGCTGCTATATAAATGTTGACTTCCAGGACGTTAAGACAACCCTGAAAGATAGCGGCACGGCAATTATTTCAACTGCTTACGGAGAGGGTGAACATAGAATCTCCGATGCGATTCACAATGCACTTCATTCGCCCCTACTTAAGGCACACGACATTAATACTTCCAAACGCCTTCTTTTCAAGTTCACATGTTCACGGAAAGCAGAGAATCCCTTGAGGGCGGAAGAGATAGCCGAGATTACTCAGTTTACATCAAAATTACCCTCGAGTATAGATGTGAAATGGGGTATCGGCGATAATCCGGAGCTCGGAGATAAGGTTAAGATCACAGTGCTTGCCTCAGGATTCGACGTCACTCTCAGGGAAGGGGAAAGTCGCACTCAGCAGACAAAAGACACAAAATCCCCGGGTCCGATTATTTTTTCAGGAAATAAGGACAAAGAGGAGCAGAAAAAAGAGAAAGAGGAAACGACCGGAAGAATTGCCGATTTCTATGGCACCGATAAGGTAATCAAGCAGCGTCGTACGGCAGCCCGCATGAAGTATGCCGTTTTGAAACCCTCTCAATTCGACGATCATGAAATTATAGCACTCATTGAAAGTGTGCCCACCGCTAACCGCGAGCCACGTTTTAACGAGGAATTGCAGCGAATTTCAGAGAAAAATCAACTGAACGATGCAGCTCCTCAAAAGCGACAGCAGGGTAATAACGGAGGAGAGACCATCTCATTCGGAGATTTCTCATGAAGTGTCCCTACATAGAATTTACAATAACATAGACATATACTTCTATCCAGCTAAAACGAGCCGAGACGCCGGGCGACTCGGGCAAACCAACAAGAATTCAAAAAATGGAAAATAAATTCCAGATGGTTGCAAAGACCTTTCAGGGTCTTGAAGACGTACTCCGTGATGAACTCATTGAATTAGGTGCGGAAAATGTGGAGCTCGGTCTCCGCATGGTTACCTTCGAAGGTGACAACGAACTGATGTATCGTGCCAATCTCTGCTGCCGCACGGCATTGAGAATCCTTAAGCCGATTGTAAAGTTTACTGCAGACACTCCCGATGAACTCTATGATCAGGTAAGGGATCTGGACTGGGAACAGTTTATGACAGTAGACTCCACGTTCTCTATAGATTCTACGGTCAACAGCGCCGAATTCACCCATTCCAAGTTTGTCACCTATCGTGTGAAAGATGCTA